>NZ_JBEPBF010000052.1:0-61901 GCF_040298985.1 Streptomyces sp. NPDC001093
CTACGGGGCGCCCCGGGCCGTCGGGGGGTGGGCGGGGGCCTTGGCGCCTGTTTGGGCCCCGGGGGGGTTGTCTTCTTCGTTATTCGGCCCCACGCGACTGCATGGCTCTCCTGGAACGCCTTCGCCGAGCAGCTCGCCCGCGACACCGGCGCCCGCGCGGCGCACATTTCCGACGGCGGCATCACAGGGCCGGCGTTCTTCGACCACGTGCGCCGATCGCGCCGACCGATCCTCAACTCTCCGAAGGCCCAGACCACTCCGCTCCCGCCCGAACTGGTCGCGCATCCCGTGGTCGAGCCGAAGGTCTACTGGACCTGGTCCCTGGTGTGGCGGCGCAGCGAGGTGCGCGCGGCCGTGCTGAACACCGTCGACGCCCTGACGGACGGGGTCGGCGACCTCGGCATCCACGCCCCTGACGCCTGGCTTCCCGACGAGGATCCGTACAAGCGGTAGCACTGTCCCCGGATGCCCCGGGCCGCGCCATGGGGCCCAGGGCATGACCTGGGCGGGCGTGCTCGGCAGAAACACGGCCCCTGGGAGGCTGAGGCTCCCAGCAGGGAGGAGGCTGGTCGTGGAGTCCGCCCAGGTGGCGGGCGCAGTGTGAACCCATGGGAATCGGGCGGCACGTCATCTCAAGGGCTCCGGGCAGCAGCCCGCGGTCGGTCACCGTACGGCTGGTGGGCGGGCTGACGGCGCTGCTGGAGATCGACGGCCTGCGACTGCTGACCGACCCGACGTCCGACAGGGTCGGATCCGTCGTCGGCGCGGCCCAGCCCCCCGTGGGCTCCGCGTCCCGGCCGATGCACGGCGTGCTGCTCTCGCAGCACCGGCACGCTGATGGACTCGACGGCCCCGGACGTCTCCTCTTCCCGACTGTGCCGATGACGCTCACGACCGCGGCGGCCGCGGACCGCCTGGGGCGGAACGCCACCGCGCTGTCTGCCTGGTACCCCTCACACTGGACCGGCCTGACGGCGGCTCGGTCAAGGTCACCGGCGTGGCGGAGTGGTTCGCCCCGGTCGGTCTCGCCCTGGCTGCAGCCACGCGCTTCGATGCCCGCCCCCCGACGGGCCACGAGCGACCACCTGACCATCCTTCGAACCGGTGAGCACTGCGTCGTCCGAAGCACCGATTGGCCGCCGCAACCCGGCGAATCCGACCCGGCCGGCAGAGCCGCCCCCTGCCGTTCCAGCTGATCCGTCGAACACCCTCGAGGAACATCGCATGACCGCACCACCGTCGCGAGACCGGGCATCCGCCGCGAAAGGGGCGCTCCCCTCACCCTGGGTCCACGTCGCGCAGGCCGCTGCCGCGCTGGCGACCGGCATGGGTGTGGGCCGCTTCGTCTACACCCCGATCCTCCCACTGATGCACGCACAGGCCGGGCTGTCGGTCGGGGCAGGGGCGAACCTGGCCACCGCCAACTACGTGGGATACCTGGTC
This sequence comes from Streptomyces sp. NPDC001093, assembly GCF_040298985.1. Lineage (NCBI taxonomy): Bacteria > Bacillati > Actinomycetota > Actinomycetes > Kitasatosporales > Streptomycetaceae > Streptomyces > Streptomyces sp. NPDC001093. The sequence goes on from NZ_JBEPBF010000052.1 coordinate 1,444, forward strand.
GGGGCTCTCGCCGGGACCTTCCAGCCGCGGCTGGTGCGTTCCGCGGCCGCGCTGCGCGGCAGCCTGCTGGCGCTGGTCGTCTCTCTGGCCGCGATGCCGCTGACCCACTCCGCCACCCTGTGGTTGCTGCTCAGGCTGGGCGCGGGAGTCTTCAGCGCGCTGATCTTCGTCATCGCCGTCAGTTCACTGCTCAGCCACCTGCGCGAGCACCCGGCGCACCTGCCCGGCTGGGCGTTCGGCGGCGTCGGCGCCGGCATCGCCCTGTCGGGCCTGCTCGTCCTGGTGCTGCGCACGGTCGGCACCTGGCAGGCCGCGTGGTGGGCTTCCGCAGCCCTGGCCGCGGCGCTCACCCTCGCCGCCTGGGGCCTGCGACCCGAGCCTGCCCCCGGGCCGGCCTCCACCGCCGCGGGAACCGACGTACGGACGTCCGGGCCGCGCACCCATCGCTGGTTCGGCGCCCTGTTCGCGTCCTACACCCTGGAGGGCATCGGCTACATCATCGCCGGTACGTTCCTGGTCGCGGCCATCGAGCAGACCTCGCCCGGTTGGATCGGCAGTGGCGCCTGGGTGCTGGTGGGGCTGGCGGCCGTCCCGTCCTCCGCACTGTGGGCCTGGCTGGGACGCCGGTGGTCCCGTCCCGACCTGCTGCTTGCCGCGCTCGGCGTGCAGGCCGTGGGCATCGCCCTGCCCGCGTTGGTCGGCGGGGTCGCGGCCGCGCTGATCTCCGCGGTGCTCTTCGGGGCGACCTTCATAGGCGTGAGCACGCTGGTCCTCGCGGCGGGCGCGCACCTGCGGTTCCCTCGCGCCGTGGCTCTGCTGACCGCCGGATACTCGGTCGGTCAGATCCTCGGCCCGCTGGTCGCCACCCCCCTGCTCCACCACGGCTACCACCAGGCCCTGATCCTGGCCTCCGTCGTCGTCCTGACCGCGGCGCTCGCCGCCCTGGTTCTCCGCATCGGATTCCCGCACCACGTGCTAAAACTAGCCGACCGGTCTACTATTAATCCCTGGTCGACTTCCTGACCGCCAAGTTCCCATGAAGTGGAGAGCCCCTGTGGCCACCCCCGTCAAGCTCGCCGTTGTCTACTACTCGTCCACCGGCACGATCGCCGAGATCGCCAAGGAGCTCCGTGACGCCGGCGTCAAGGCCGGTGCCGAGGTCCGCCTGCTCAAGGTCGCCGAGCTCGCTCCCCGGGCGGCGATCGACTCCAACCCCGCCTGGGCCGCCCACCACGCCGCCACCGCGGACATCCCCGAAGCCACGCCCGAGGACATCGAGTGGGCCGACGCCGTCCTCTTTGGCACCCCCACCCGCTTCGGCAACGTCTCCTCCCAGCTCAAGCAGTTCATCGACACCCTCGGCGGCCTCTGGGTCCAGGGCAAGCTCGCCGACAAGGTCTACAGCGGCTTCGTGTCCAGCGCCACAGCCCACGCGGGCCAGGAGTCCACGCTGCTCGCCCTCTACAACTCCGTCCACCACTTCGGCGGCATCACCGTCAGCCCCGGCTTCACCGATCCCGCGAAGTTCATCGACGGCAACCCGTACGGCACCTCTCACGTCGACGCCCAGGGCAACAACCCCGTCGACGACGCCACCCGCACCGCCGCCCGCATCCAGGCCGAGCGCGCTGTCAAGATCGCCGCAGGGCTCAAGTCCGCTGCCTGATCAGCCCGTTGACGCAAGGCCGGTCGGCGCCGCGCTCCCGCCGACGGCGTTGGCCCAGCGACCACCTCACCGGCCGGTCCTTGCCCCCGCCCGTCGGCGGCATCGGCCGCCACGGGGCCCCGTGCGCTCGCGCGCACCGCTCCCATCGGACGGCGCGGCCCTGCCCCGCCGTCCGATGGTCACCGACCGGCCAGATCCTCCACGGAAGAAGTGCAGGTATCCGGCGCCGTGGTCGCACGATCGCCCTCGCGGACGGTTCCGACCGCCCGAGGCCCTACAGAACCGAGAGGAAAGGACCATGAACGAGTTCCTGGTCGAGCTCACCACGACCGTGCCCGAGGGCACGGACACCACCGAGGTCAGCCGGCGCCGCGCCGACGAGGCCGTCCGGGCGAAGGAGCTCGCCGCCGCGGGACACCTGGTCCGGCTGTGGCGCCCGGTGGGCGAGCTCCGCAGCATAGGAGTGTGGCGCGCCGACGACGAGGCGGATCTGCGCGAGAAGGTCCTAGGCACCCTGCCCCTGTGGCCCTGGATGACCGCGGTGGTCACCGCCGTACAGCCGCACCCCAACGACCCGGGCGCAAACGGCTGGACCTCCTGATCCAGCTCGACCCGCCGCCCGCGCGATGCCGGTGGCCCGGGCGGTGGACATGTTCCACGAGCGAGGCAACGCTCACCATCGGGTGCCCCAGCGCGGCCCCTTCGCGAGACGAGAACCCTGATGAACAACACGGCAGCGCAGGAAGCGATCCTGTGTGGCGTCATGGACCGATGGAAGTCCGCGGTCGATGCACATGAACCGCGGCAGGTCGCCGCGTGTTTCACCGAGGACGCCATCTTCCAGGGACTCCATCCCTACACCGTCGGCCGCCCGGGAGTCGCCGAGTACTACGATTCCCAGCCTCTCGGCTTGGCGGCGGACTACCGGGTACTGGAAACACGGCAGTTGGCCGAGGACATCCTGCTCGGCTACCTGGGCGTCGACTTCTCCTTCACCGACCGGCCAACCCTCAAGGTCACCCTCAGCGTGGTCCTCAGGCGTGTCACCGACCAGTGGCACATCGCTCACTACCAGGTGTCGAAACTGGATTGACGAGCCCTTAGGGAGCGGCAGTCCGGCCTTTGCCGGCGGACTCGGGCCCGCTCCCGCGCCCCGGAGCATGGCGTCGGCCGAGAACTTCACAGGCGCGACGCGCCTGGCGACCCTCACCGTGCGCCGGAACGGCGCACTCGCCCGGGTGACAGCGGCGTGCACCCGGACCCGTTTCCTTCCACCTGGTAGGCGAGAGCTCCCACCGCAGGTGGCAGGCATGCGGCGCCACGACCGGGCAAGTGCCGCCATGGAACATTGTCGACCGGTCGACTAGTTTCACCGAAGCAGGCCTCGAGAAACCGGCCCCCACCCTCACTGGAGAGAACCACCATGAACACTCCTGACCAGAAGGTCGCCGTCATCACCGGCGCGTCGCAGGGCATCGGCGCCGGTCTGGTGGACGCCTACCGCAAGCTCGGCTACGCCGTCGTCGCCACCTCCCGCGGCATCGCCGCCTCGCAGGATCCGAACGTCCTCACCGTTCAGGGCGACATCGCCGACCCTGCCACCGCCGAACGCGTCATCGCCGCCGGGCTCGACCGCTTCGGCCGTATGGACACCCTGGTCAATAACGCGGGCGTCTTCGTCGCCAAGCCGTTCACCGAGTACACGCAGCAGGACTACGACGCGGTCACCGGTGTCAACCTGACCGGGTTCTTCCGCATCACCCAGCTCGCCGTCGAGCAGATGGTCCGCCAGGGAGGCGGGCACGTCGTCCAGATCACCACCAGCCTGGTCGACCACGCCAATTCCGCGGTCCCCTCGGTGCTGGCCTCCCTGACCAAGGGCGGCCTGCAGTCCGCCACCAAGGCGCTGGCCATCGAATACGCCACCCGGGGCGTCCGCAGCAACGCCGTCGCACTCGGCGTCATCAAGACGCCCATGCACTCCGAGGACGACCACGGTGCGCTCGCCGCACTGCATCCGGTCGGCCGGATGGGCGAGATCAGCGACATCGTCGACGCGGTCGTCTACCTCGAGAACGCCCCCTTCGCCACCGGAGAGATCCTCCATGTCGACGGCGGCCAGAGCGCCGGCCACTGACGGCGGACGCCTGCCCCAAGGGGCCTGCCCGGGCGCCGCGCCTGGCACCCGGGGCGCCCGCGTCATCACACAGGAGTTCTCATGAGCAAAACCTTCCTCATCACAGGCGTCAGCACGGGCCTGGGGCGCGCCTTCGCCCGCGAGGCGCTGGCGGCAGGTCACCAGGTCGTCGGCACGGTCCGCATGCCGGACCGGATTCCCGAGTTCGAGGCCCTGGCTCCGGGCCACGCCACGGGGATGCTGCTGGACGTCACGGACGAGCACGCGGTGACCGCCGTGGTCGACCGGATCGAACGAGAGGTTGATCCGATCGATGTGCTGATCAGCAATGCCGGCTACGGAGTCGAAGGGACCGTTGAGGAATCCTCGATGGACGACCTGCGCCGTCAGTTCGACGTCAATGTCCACGGGACGGTGGCGGTCATCAAGGCCGTCCTTCCCTTCATGCGGCGCCGCCGCCGCGGACACATCGTCACCCTGTCGTCCATGGCGGGCCTCACCGCGCTGCCCGGAGTCGCCTTCTACGGCGCCAGCAAGTTCGCCGTCGAGGGCATTTCCGCCTCCCTGGCCCAAGAAGTGGCCCCGTTCGGTATCCACGTCACCTCTCTCGCTCTCGGCTCGTTCCGCACGGACTGGGCAGGACGCTCCATGATCCGCGTCCCGCGGACCATCCCCGACTACGACACCGTCTTCGACCCCATCCGCGCCGCCCGCAAGGCCAAGGACGGCAACCAGGCCGGTGACCCCGCCCGCGCCGCCAAGGCCCTCATGACAGTGCTGGACGCCGAGGATCCTCCCGTGCACCTGGTGCTCGGCAGCGACGCGCTGCGCCTGATCCAGCAAGGTCGGCAACAGCTCCAGAACGACGTCGATGTCTGGGCGCCTCTGTCGGCCACCACCGACTACCGGGCCGACGACACCATCACAGGACCCCGAACATGACCAACGCCCCCGCGCCCCTGCCCGTCGACTTCTGGTTCGATCCCGTCTGCCCGTGGACCTGGCTGACCTCCCGCTGGATGCTGGACGTCCGCGCGAGCCGGCCGATCGGCATCACATGGCACGTCATGAGCCTGGCCGTCCTCAACGAGGCCCGCCTCGACCAACTGCCGGAGCACATCCGAGAACTCATGGACCGGGCCTGGGCGCCTGTCCGCGTTCTGACAGCCGCGCAGACGGCCTTCGGCTCCGAGGCACTGGAGCCCCTTTACACCGCGCTCGGTACGCGCTACCACCTCGAGCAGCAACCGAAAACCCGCGCCACCATCGAGGCCGCCCTCCGCGAGGTCGGGCTGCCCGTCCGCCTCGCCGACGCCGGTGACTCCCCCGCCCACGACGAGGCGCTGCGCCAGTCGCACGGCGCGGGCATCGCCCTCGTGGGTTCCGAGGTCGGCAGTCCCGTCGTCGCCGTACCGGGCCCGCACGCTCCGTCGGGCAAGGTGGCCTTCTTCGGCCCCGTCGTCACACCGGCGCCCAAGGGTGAGGAGGCGGCACGCCTGTGGGACGGCATCCTCGCTGTCGCCGCCACGCCCGGCTTCTACGAGATCAAGCGCGGTCGCACCGTCGGCCCGCTCTTCGACTGAGAAGCCAATCCACTCAGCGGTCAACGGACTTGTTCTCCCGCCGACCCCCGAGAATGATCAGAGGGCCGTTTCGAGTCTCCTCTGAAACGGCCCTCTGACCTGCGACTACGAAGCTGTCTTCGAGTCGGGACGACAGGATTTGAACCTGCGACCCCTTGACCCCCAGTCAAGTGCGCTACCAAGCTGCGCCACGTCCCGTTGCCGTTTGACCTGGGGTTTCCCCGGTCGAAACGCGCAGGGAAACAATACCGCACTCCGCTCGGTGGTCGCGCACCGATTTCCCGGTTGACCTCAAGCTTGCTTGAGGTTGCACGATCGTCGACATGACGATCACAGCGGACGAGAACCGCAGGTACGGCTACGACGACCTGCCCGGCCTGATGAGTCTGATGACCGGCGACGAGAAGCACGGCCCGGCGGCCACTTCCACGCTCGACGTGCTGTGGGTGCTCTACGACCGGGTGCTCCGGGTGACGCCGGAGCGTCGGGACGATGCGCTCCGGGACCGGTTCCTGCTGAGCAAGGGGCACGGGCCCATGGCGTACTACGCCGTGCTGGCCGCGAAGGGGTTCGTGCCCGTGGACTGGCTGCCCGGGTTCGGGTCGTACGACTCCCCGCTCGGGCATCACCCGGACCGGGTGCTGGTGCCGGGCGCCGAGATCGGCAGCGGCTCACTCGGGCACGGGCTGCCGATCGCGGTGGGCAGCGCGCTGGGCCTGCGGGCACAGGCGCTGCACGATCCGGCGGTCTGGGTGCTGATCGGGGACGCCGAGCTGGACGAGGGCAGCAACCACGAGGCGATCGCCTTCGCCGGGCCCGCCGGACTGGAGCGGCTGCACACGATCGTGGTCGACAACTCCTCCGCCAGCCATGCCCTGCCCGGCGGGATCGCCGCCCGGTTCGAGGCGGCGGGCTGGTCGGCGGTGACCGTCGACGGACGCGATCACGAGGCGCTGTACGCCGCGTTCACCGCGCCGCACCCCGGGCGGCCGCACGTGGTCGTGGCCCGCGTCGAGCCGAAGAACGCCTGACCTTCACCGCTCCTTGGAAAGGGCTCAGCTTCATGGACACCATGCGTGACCGTTTCGCCCCCGTCGTCTCCCGGCTGCTGGACGAGGACCCGCGCGTCGCGGTGGTCCTCGCCGAGATCGGCAAGGACGGCTTCCGCGAGGTCATGGCCCGGCATCCCGACCGGGTCATCAACGTCGGCATCCGCGAGCAGCTGCTGGTCGGAACGGCGGCGGGGCTGGCGCTGACCGGACTGCGCCCCGTGGTGCACACCTTCGCCAGCTTCCTCGTGGAGCGGCCGTTCGAGCAGGTCAAGCTGGATCTCGGGCACCAGAACACCGGGGCGGTGCTGGTGAGCGCGGCCGCCTCCTTCGACTGGCCGGCCGGCGGCTACACGCACATGGCACCCGGCGACGTGGCGCTCCTCGACACGCTGGACGGCTGGACCGTGCACGTGCCCGGACACCCGGACGAGGCCGAGACACTGCTGCAGCACGCGGTCGCCGCGGGCGACGACAAGGTGTACGTACGGCTGTCCGTGCAGGCCAACCGGCAGGGACGGCCGATCGACGGCAAGCACGTCGTCACCGTCCGCGAGGGCCGCCGGGGCGTGGTCCTCGCCGTGGGACCGGTGCTGGACTCGGTCCTCGCCGCCACGGAGGGCCTGGATGTGACCGTCCTGTACGCGACGACCGTACGGCCCTTCGACGCGGCCGGTCTGCGCCGGGCCACGGAGGCGGCGGGCACCGACGTCGTCCTGGTCGAGCCGTATCTCGCCGGCACCTCGACGACCGCGGTGAGCGAGGCCCTCGCCGACGTGCCGCACCGGGTCCTGGGCCTCGGCGTCGGCCGCCGCGAGCTGCGCCGCTACGGGACGATCGAGGAGCACACCGCCGCGCACGGGCTGGACCCGGCGAGCCTGCGGGAGCGGATCTGGCGGTTCGTGGCGCCCGCCCGCCGGGCCGGTTGAGCGCCGTGCTCGGCTGCGGGGATGCGTGGGGGCTGATCGCGCCCACGCGGCGGAGGCGCACATTGGTACAGCCCCGCGCCCCTGGCGCCGGCAAGCGACCCCACCCCCGGCCGGCAGCAGCACAGGGCACACCTGCGCACGCCTGTGGTCAGTGCGCGGGCGTGCTGGTGTCGGCGCGGGCCAGATTCCGTATCGCGGGAACCGCGAGCAGGGCCATGGCCACCGCCAGGCCGGCCCCGGCGGAGACCAGCAGGACATGCCCGGCGCCGAGCGCACCGGCCGCCGGGCCCGCCAGCGCCTGGCCGACCGGCATCATGGCGAGCGAGCCGGCGACGTCGTAGGCGTGGACGCGGTTGAGGACGTCCGGCGGGACCTGGGTCTGCACGCTGGTCGCCCACATCACGCCCCAGAACGACATCCCGGCGCCCGCCACGGCCGCTCCCGTCGCCATCGCCGGCACGCCGAGGCCCGCGCCGACGGCCGCGGGGAAGCCGAAGAAGGCGAACAGGGAGAGCGCGCCCGCGCGGAGCATACGGCGGGGCCGCAGCCGGAGGGCGAGCAGCCCGCCGACGACCGTGCCTGCGCCGAGGGCGGAGTTGACCAGGCCGTAGGCGCGCGGGCCGTGCCGCTGGACGACCTCCGTGGCGACGAGGGGGACGGTCGGGCCCCAGACGGCGATCATGTACAGGCACCAGATGGCGATCACGCCCCACAGCCAGGTCCGGGATCTGAACTCCCGCCAGCCCTGGACCAGATCGGCCCGGAAGGCACGCATCCCGCGGCCGGTGGCGGCACGGGCGCCCTCGGGGAGCGGGGGCAGCCGGAGCAGCAGCAGGCACAGGGCGCTCATGGCGTAGGTGGCGGCGTGCGCGGCGAACACCGCGCCGGGCGAGGCGAAGCCGACCAGGAGACCGGCGACGGCCGGGCCGGCGAGCTGGGCGGCGGACTCGGCGACACGGACCGCGCCGTTGGCGCCCTGGATGTCGGCGGCCAGCCGGGGCACCGTACTGGCCACGCCCGGCTGGAACACCGCTCCCGCCACGCCGTTGACGAGACCGATCGCACAGATCTGCCACAGCACGACATGCCCGGCGAAGAACAGGCCCGCGGCGAGGGACTGGGTGACGAGCCGGACGAGGTCGGCGCCGATCATCAGCCTGCGGGTGCTGAACCGGTCGGCGATGACCCCGCCGAAGACGACGAGCCCGGCGAACGCCGCCGCCGTCGAGGCCATGGCGAGGCCGACCGCGCCCGCGCCGTACCCGTGTTCCAGCAGGCCGGCGGCGAGGGCCACGGGCAGCATGGTGTCGCCGAGGCGGGCGACGGCCCGGGCCACGAAGAACAGCGCGAAGTCCCGGGACCAGACGGGCCGCCGGCCGGCCCGGGCTCGCTGTGCCCCCCGCGTGGTCGTGTCGTGCCGTGAGTCCGTTCCCGTCATCGCGGATGCTCCCTCCCCGCCGCCCCCGCGGTACCGTGCCCCGTCCGCACCGCGCGGGATCATGCCACGCCGGGCCGGTCCGCACGGGTGTTTTCACTCCCCGGACGGCAGCCCCAACTCGGGGTGGGCGTCGAGGAGTCGGGGCGGTGCGGCCTGCCGCCAGGAGTCGGCGAGGATGTCGCGCAGCTCCTCCTCGTCCTCCAGCGCGGCGAGTCTCGCTCTGACCCAGGCGAACTGCGCCTCGTGGTCGGCGATCCAGAACTTCTCCGGCTCGGCCAGCACCAGTTCGTCGCGCTCCTCCTTGGGGCAGCGCACGGCGATGGACGTCTCGTCCTCGGGCAGGGTCGCGAACATCTTCCCGGCCACCCGGAACGTGGGCATGCTCCAGGCGACCTTCTCCGTGGTGTCCGGCAGGGACAGGGCGATACGGCGTACGTCTTCGGCATCCGGCATGCAACGCACCGTAGCGCCTGCCACTGACAGTCACCCGGTCGGCGGCTCCAGCCGCTTGTAGTACAAGGTCGTCGGGCGCAGCTCGCCGCCGGGACTCTCCGCGTAGTCGGGGATGACACCGGTCCGGGTCCAGCCGGCCGAGCGGTAGAGGTGCTCGGCGGGGCTGCCGGTCTCGGTGTCGAGACGGAGCAGGGTGACGTCGGCGTTTCACCAGTTCCGCTCGGTGGCGGCTGTTCGGCTTGTCGGGGTGGACCAGGTTCACGGTGCCCGTCGGCCGGCCGGTGCCGTCGAGTGCCGCCCAGACGGCGAGCCGGCCCGCCGCCGTCGCCTCGGCCCGCTCCCGCCACCAGGTGGTGGCCTCCTCGTGCGTGAGCCCCGCAAGGAAGCCGACCGAGGCGCCACCGGCCACGGTGTCGGTCAGCAGTGCCGCCAACTCCCCGGAATGCTGCCGTACGTGCGCGGCGCTCCAGCGCTCCACCCTCACGGCCGCACCACCGCCGGCACATACCGTGCCTGGACGGGGACGGCGCACCGGAACCGGGTGGGGCCGAAGACGCGCATCCGCACGCAGTCTCCGGGGTCCAGGTGGTGGACCTGCTCCCCGTCGGTCACCTCCACGGTGCCGTCGAGCACCCACAGGTGCTGTTCCAGGCCGGTCACGGGCGGGCGGTCGCAGGCGATGTCGGCACCCGGTGCGAGCCGGCCCTCGACCAGTTCGCCGCGGAGACCGGCGTGCGGCGGGGACACGGACCACCGGACGAATCCGGAGCCGCGGTTCTCCCAGACCTGCTGGTCGGCGGCTCGGACCAGCGGCCCGGGTGCCGCCTCGGCCTCGCTGAGCAGCTGGGACATGGTGCGGCCGTGGACATGGCAGAGCCGGTTCAGCGGGGCGGGTGGTCGAGCCCGCCGCGCGCATGACCTCCCGGACCGCGTCGGGCCGATGGCCGGCTCCCTACGCCCGGGCCGCCTCCCGCAGGGCGTCCAGCACCGGGCGGATCAGCGGATGTCCCTCGGCGCCGCGCCGTACGGCGGCGAAGACGCGGCGGGTCGGGGCCACACCGTCGACGGGGCGGACGACGACGCCGGTGAGGTCCATGCCGTTCAGCGCGGAGCGCGGTACGAGGGCCACGCCGGCGTCGGCCGAGGCCAGGGCGACGACCGCGCGGAAGTCGTCGGAGGAGTGCTCCAGGCGGGGCTGGAAGCCGGCGTTCTCGCAGGCGAGGACGACCACGTCGTGACAGGGGTTGCCGGGGTACGGGCCGATCCAGGGGTCCTTGGCCAGCTCGGCGAGGCGGACCTCGGCGGCGTCCGCGAGGCGGTGGCCGACGGGTACGACCGCGTCGAACGGCTCGGCGTAGAGCGAGACATGGGTGAGCCGGGGGTCGTCGGCGGGCGGGGCGCCCCGGTACTCCACGGCCACGGCCACGTCGACCTGCCGGTCCAGCACCATGGGCAGGCTGGCGTCGCCCTCGGCGTCCTGGACACGGATGCGAATGCCGGGCGCGGTGTGCGCGAGCCGGGCCACGGCCGGGGCCACGACCTGGGCGATGCCGGTCGCGAAGGCCGCCACGGTGACCGTGCCCGCCTCGCCCGAGCTGTAGGCGGCCAGCTCCGCCTCGGCCCGCTCCAGCTGGGCGAGGACCGCGTTGGTGTGGCTGAGCAGGATCTCGCCCGCCGGGGTGAGCCGTACGCCCTTGGCGCTGCGCTCGACCAGGCGGTGGCCGGTCTCCTGCTCCAGGGCCGTGAGCTGCTGGGACACGGCGGACGGTGTGAGGTACAGCGCGGCGGCTGCCGCGGTGACCGTGCGGTGGTCGGCCACCGCACGGAGGATGTGGAGCCGCCGTGCCTCGATCATGCCGTCAATTATCGCAAGGCGTCCGCCCTGCTCAGGCCTCCAGTTCGGCGCGGGCGGCCACGAAGGCGTCGACCGCGCGGTTGACGTCGTCCGTGGAGTGCGCGGCGGACAGCTGGACGCGGATGCGGGCCTGGCCCTGCGGGACGACCGGGTAGGAGAAGCCGATCACGTACACACCGCGCTCCAGCAGCAGCTCGGCCATGCGGCCCGCCTTCGACGCGTCGCCGATCATCACGGGGGCGATGGCGTGGTCACCGGGGAGGATGTCGAAGCCCTCCTCGGTCATGCGGCGGCGGAACAGGGCGGTGTTCTCACCCAGCCGGACCCGCAGGTCGTCGGCGGACTCCAGCAGGTCGAGGACCTTCAGGGAGGCGGCGGCGATCACCGGGGCCAGGGTGTTGGAGAACAGGTACGGGCGCGAGCGCTGGCGCAGCAGGGCGACGATCTCGGCACGGGCGGCGACATAACCGCCGGAGGCGCCGCCGAGGGCCTTGCCCAGGGTGCCGGTGATGATGTCGACGCGGTCCATGACGCCGTGCAGTTCGGGGGTGCCGCGGCCGGTGGGGCCGACGAAACCGACGGCGTGCGAGTCGTCGACCATGACCATCGCGTCGTAGCGGTCGGCGAGGTCGCAGATCTCGCGCAGCGGGGCCACATAGCCGTCCATGGAGAACACGCCGTCGGTGACGATCAGCCGGCGCCGCGCCTCGGACGCCTCCTTGAGCTTCGCCTCCAGGTCGGCGAGGTCGCGGTTGGCGTAGCGGTAGCGGCGGGCCTTGGACAGGCGGATGCCGTCGATGATGGAGGCGTGGTTGAGCGCGTCGGAGATCACCGCGTCCTCCTCGCCGAGCAGGGTCTCGAAGACGCCGCCGTTGGCATCGAAGCAGGAGGAGTACAGGATCGTGTCCTCCTGGCCGAGGAACGCGGAGAGACGGGCCTCCAGTTCCTTGTGCACCTCCTGGGTGCCGCAGATGAAGCGGACGGAGGCCATGCCGTAGCCCCAGCGGTCCAGCGCGGCGTGGGCGGCGGCGATCACCTCGGGGTGGTCGGCGAGACCGAGGTAGTTGTTGGCGCAGAAGTTGAGGACCTCGCCGGGGCGGCCGCCGGCGGTGACGTCGACGGTCGCGGACTGCGGGGTGCCGATGACCCGCTCGGGCTTGTGCAGGCCGGCGGCGCGGATCTCGTCGAGGGTGGCACGCAGGTCGTCGCGGACGGAGTCGAACATGGGGAAGCTCTCCTGAAGGTGCTTGCGGATGGCGGGAGTTACGCGGTCCAGTCGAGGATGACCTTGCCGCCCTTGCCGCTCGCGGCGTCGGCGAAGGCCGCCTCGAAGTCCCGGTAGCCGTAGCGGCCGGTGATCACGGGGGCGAGGTCCAGGCCGCCCTCCAGCAGGACGGACATCGCGTACCAGGTCTCGAACATCTCGCGGCCGTAGATGCCCTTGATCGTGATCATCGAGGTGACGATCCGGGCCCAGTCGACCGGGAACTCCTGGGCCGGCAGGCCGAGCATGGCGATACGGCCGCCGTGCGTCATGTTGGCGATCATGTCCCGCATGGCCTCGGGGCGGCCGGACATCTCCAGGCCGATGTCGAAGCCCTCGCGCAGGGCCAGCTCCCGCTGCCCGTCGGCGATGGAGGTCTCCGCGACGTTCAGGGCGAGGCTCACGCCGATCTTGCGGGCCAGCTCCAGGCGCTCCTCGCTGACGTCGGTGATGACGACGTTCCGTGCGCCCGCGTGGCGGGCCACGGCGGCGGCCATCAGGCCGATCGGTCCGGCGCCGGTGATCAGCACATCCTCGCCGACCAGCGGGAAGGACAGCGCGGTGTGCACGGCGTTGCCGAACGGGTCGAAGATCGCGGCGACGTCGAGGTCGACGGGGACGCGGTGAACCCAGACATTGCTCGCGGGCAGGGCGACGTACTCCGCGAAGGCACCGTCCCGGCCGACGCCGAGGCCGACCGTGGCCCGGCACAGGTGACGGCGGCCCGCCAGGCAGTTGCGGCACTTGCCGCACACCAGATGGCCCTCGCCGCTGACGCGGTCGCCGATGCGGATGTCGGTAACGTCCCGGCCGGTCTCGACGACCTGCCCGACGAACTCGTGGCCGAGCACGAGCGGGGTGCGGATCGCCTGCTGCGCCCAGCCGTCCCAGGCCCGGATGTGCAGGTCGGTGCCGCAGATACCGGTCCGCATGACCTTGATCAGTACGTCACCCGGGCCGATCTCGGGCTCCGGGACGTCCGTCAGCCAGAGCCCGGGCTCCGCCTTCTCCTTGACCAGCGCCTTCACGCGTGCGGCTCCTGTGGGTGAGATCCCGGACCTCGGGCATACCGAAGGAGCCCGCACCGGGTCAGAGGGGTGGAATCACCCTGCAATCTGCCGTATGCGCGGGCCGCGGGTCCATCGAGCTTTTCTTAACCGCCGCCTCAGCTTTCCTTCACGCCCCAGGTGCCGGCGGCGAAGGGACGCCCTGGCCCGTCACAGCGGCAACCCGTCCTCGGCGCTCCGTTCGAGGCGTACGACGAGATCGGCGGCCAGCGCCTTGATGGTCTCCAGGCCCGAGCGGCCCCAGGCCCGGGGCGCGGTGTCGGCCGCGCACACCGTGCCGAGCGCCATGCCGGAGCTGTCGATCAGCGGGGCGCCGAGATACGAGCGGATGCCGTACTCGTCCACGACGGGGTTACCGGCGAACCGCGGATAGTCGCGGACGTCCTCGAGCACCAGCGCCTTGCGGCGGACCACCACATGGGGGCAGAAGCCGTGCTCGCGCGGCAGGACCCGGCCGAGCTCCGGCCTGCTGCCGTCCTCCCTCGGCGGCGGGACGGCGGGGACGCACAGGCCGGCGAAGAACTGGTGGCCCTCGCCGACGAAGTTGACCATGGCATACGGCGCGCCGGTGAGCCGGGCGAGATGGTCCGCGAAGGCGTCCAGCGCCGGATCGGGACGGTTCACCAGGCCGAGCAGACGCAGTCGGTGGACGCGGGCGGGGGCCTCCTTGTCCTCGGGGGTGAGGAGCAGACCCCGGACCGGCCGGGGCGGCTCATAGGTCATGACCGGGCTCCTGGCCGTACTGCTGGCCGGCCTGCGGCGCTGTGGGTGTACCTCATATAGGAACTCCGTGGGCGGTAGGGCGTAATCACATGTGGGCGCCATGGCTCGGCGCGGTCGCCGGAGCGTGGGCGAGGAGGTGGCGTACGAGGGTGAGCAGGGTCTGCACGCCGGAGCTGGAGATCCGGGCGTCGCAGCGGACGACGGGGATCCGGGGGTCGAGGTCGATGGCGGCACGCACCTCCTCCGGGTCGTAGCGGTAGCCGCCGTCGAACTCGTTGATGGCGACGATGAATCCGAGCCCGCGTTCCTCGAAGAAGTCCACGGCCGCGAAGCAGTCCTGGAGCCGGCGGGTGTCGGCGAGGATCACCGCGCCGAGCGCGCCCTCGGACAGCTCGTCCCACATGAACCAGAACCGCTCCTGCCCCGGTGTGCCGAACAGGTACAGCACATGGTCCGGATCGAGGGTGATCCGGCCGAAGTCCATGGCGACCGTGGTCTCCATCTTGTTCTCGACGCCGTCGAGACTGTCCGTGCCGACACTGACCGTGGTGAGCAGCTCCTCCGTGCTGAGCGGCGCGATCTCGCTGACCGCGCCCACGAAGGTCGTCTTGCCGACTCCGAACCCGCCCGCCACCAGGATCTTCAGCGCGGTCGGGAACGGGTCAGAGCTGTCGTCGTAGTCCATCGAGCACTGCCTCCAGCAGAGACCGGTCAGTGGGTGTGTGGTGGAAGGCGGGGGGCTTGGTGGTCAGGGCGCCGCAGTCGACGAGGTCCGAGAGCAGCACCTTGGTGACCACCGCGGGCAGTTTCAGGTGCGCGGCGACCTCGGCGACCGAGACGGGGGCCCGGCTCAGGTCGAGCGCCTGGGCGTGCTCGGGGCCGAGGTAGCCGAGCGGGGTGACGCCGGTGGCCATCACCTGGGACATCAGGTCCAGGGCGATGCTGGGCTCGGTACGTCCGTTGCTGACCGTGAACGGGCGCACCAGCCGTCCGGCCGCGTCGTCCAGCCAGGGCCCGTCGCCGGCTGCGGCCACGCTCAAGGCCTCGTCGCCGTGGGTTCGACGGCGTGCTGCCGGGGCGCGGTCACCAGGTAGGGGCGGACGCTCTTGACGAGCATCGCCATCTCGTAGCCGAGCACCGCGGCGTCGGCCTCGCGGCCCGCGAGCACGGCGAGACACGTGCCGGAGCCGGCGGTGGTGACGAACAGCAGGGTCGAGTCGAGCTCGACGACGACCTGGCGGACCTCTCCGCCGTCGCCGAACCGGATGCCCGCGCTGCGGCCGAGGGAGTACAGGCCGGAGGCCAGGGCAGCCATGTGGTCGGCACTGTCGATGTCGAGGCCGTGCACGGACTTCACCAGCCCGTCGCAGGACAGGAGCACCGCGCTGGTGGTGTGCGGTACGCGCTGCACAAGGCCGCTCAGCAGCCAGTCGAGGTCGGATGCGTGGGCGGTCGGCGCATCGCTCGCCATGGTGGATCGACTCCTTGGGGTACGAAGGTCGTGGGAGCGCTGGGGGTTGGGGGTGCGTGGTCGTGGTGATGGGGGGTGGGTACGGTGCGGGCGTCAGCCGGCCGGGGCGCTCCCGTCGGGCCGGCCGGCGCCACGGGCACCGTCGGATGCGGGCGCGTGGGTGCGCCCCTGGGATATGGGGGTGGGGTCCGTGTGGTCGGAGCCCATGTGGTCCGCGCTCGGGTGGTCTGAGCCCATGTGGTCGGGCCGGACGCCCGGTGGGTCGGTGAACTCCCGTACAGCGGGCCAGAAATGATGGTCCGTCATGGGTGAGGCGTGGGCGCTGTCCATGTGAGTGGAGTCCGTGTGGGCGGGCTCCATGTGGGCCGACTCCATGTGGGCTGAATCCAAGTGCGGGGACTCCCTGGGGACGGACTCCATGCGCGCGGCCTCGATGTGGGCCGCGCCCGTGTGAGCGGGCTCCATGGGGGCTGAGCCCATATGCGCGGAGTCCATGGACGCCGAGTCCAGGTGCCCGGTGTCCAGGCTGGTGGGCTCCTGCCCCTCCATGTGCTGCTGGGCCTCGGCTAGTCCGATCCCGCGCTGGAAGGCCGCCATCAGCCCCGGGTCGTGGCCGGGGACGGTGTCGCCGTCCTGGCGGGGCGCGGGGCCGCCGCGCAGTTGGGGGACGATGTGCTCCTGGGCCCGGCGGCGGGGCAGTTGGGGCTTGTTCATGGTGCCGCGCACGGTGTCGGTGCGCGGCGTGGGCAGGACACCCGCGTGCGCCTCGACGGCCGCCCGGTCCCCGGCGCTGATGCCGGGCAGGGCCTCGGCGGGGGTGGGCCGGTCCGGCCGGGCGCCCCGCACGGGAAGCGGCGCGAGGCCATCTCCGTTCCGTCCGCCGTCACCGCTGTCCGCACCACGTCGCACCGGGCCGCTCTCGGCGCCCCGCAGCCCGCCCCCGCGCTGGGCGTGCCGTCGCCGCCCGGTCACCTGAGCCTGCCCGACGCCGGAGCCGTCCTGGCCCCCCGGGACCACGGCACCTCCCCCGGCTACGGCCCCCGAGTCGGCCGGCGCCTCGGCCCCCGCCCCGGCACCGCCCCGCGCGGGGCTCACGCCCGCGCCCCGCACTCCCGGCGCAGGCGCGGGCACGGGCGTGGGCGCGGGCATGGACTCCCGCATCTGCCCCGCCTCGTGCGCCCCGTGCTCCTGCCCGGTTCCCTGGCCCTGGGCCCGGCCCTGGCCATGTCCGCCGACCTGCCCCGGAAGCCGTACCTGCGGCGACGCACCGGTGTCCGCCCCGGCCGCACCGGCCGCCCCGGGTGCCGTACCCAACAGAGCCTGCGGGACGACGAGTACGGCCTGGACACCGCCGTAGATGTTGGTCTGCAGCCGCACATGGATGCCGTGCCGCCGGGCGAGCTGGGAGACGACGTAGAGGCCGATGCGGCCGTCGGCCAGCAGGCTGGCGACGTTGACCTGGTCGGGGTCGGCGAGCAGGGCGTTCATCCGGTTCTGCTCACCGACGGGCATGCCGAGCCCGCGGTCCTCGACCTCCACGGCGAGCCCGGAGGTGACGAGGTTGGCGCGCAGCAGGACCTGGGTCTGCGGGGCGGAGAACACCGAGGCGTTCTCGATGAGTTCGGCGAGCAGATGGATGACGTCGGCGACGGCGTGGCCGCGCAGTTCGCCGTCGATCGGCGGCACCAGCTTGACCCGGGAGTACTGCTCGACCTCGGCGATGGCGGAACGCAGCACCTCGGTCATGCTGACCGGGTTGCTCCACTGGCGCCGGGAGACGGCGCCGCCGAGCACGGCGAGGTTCTCGGCGTGTCGCCGGATGCGGGTGGCCAGGTGGTCCACGTGGAACAGGCCCTTGAGCAGTTCGGGGTCCTCGATCTCGTTCTCCAGGTCGTCGAGGATCGAGATCTCCCGGTGCACGAGGGACTGAAGCCGGCGCGCGAGGTTGACGAAGACCTCCAGCTTCTGCTCGCTGCCCGCCTGGCTCGAGAGCTGGGCGGCGCGCACGACGGCGGTGACGGCGCCGTCGTGCGCGCGGGCCAGGTCGGCGGCGAGCAGTTCGAAGTCGTCTGCGTCCTCGGGCGGCCGGCGGCGCGGCGTGCGCTGCGGCGGGGCCTCCCCCTGGCGCAGCGCGTCGACCAGGGCGTGCAGGTCGGCCTCGCCGCGTGCGGCGGTACGGCGCAGCGCGTCGACGCGGTCGGAGACCGAGCGGGCGGCCCGGTCGGCGGCCACGGCGGCGATGAGGATGCCGGCCACGGTCACGGCGACCGCTCCGGCGAGTACGGCCCAGAGCGTGGGGCCGGTGCGGGCGCCGGTGGAGCGGATGCTGAAGAGGACCGCGGCGGAGGCGCTCAGTGCGACCGCGAGGGGCGGCAGGACGGCGAGCCGCATGAGCTGGGGCCGTATGTGCGTCTCGGGCAGTGCGGGAGCGGGTCGGGCGACCGGTCTCCCGTGCCGTCCGCCCTCTCGGCGGTCGGCACGGGTGACCGGTGCTCGCTGGTCAGACATCTGCGTCCTCGTACTGGTCCGTCGGGCTGCCATCCGGCCACTGACAGTAGTCGCCTCCCCCTCATGTGCGGGGGGCAGTTGACAAAGTCCCGCAGGATTGGTCCCACTCTGGTATGACGCCTCGTACGACAGACCGATTACCCGGTCGTATACGGGATCTGGACGCGAAGGACATCGATACGACTCGCGCAGAACCGGTCACGCCGACGTGATCATCTTCTGGACATTCCGTACGTCCGCCGACCTGACCCGCCATGAGACACCCGGGCAAATTGCTACGGAGAGTATCCGCTTTGGCCTTGGCTGGGACGCGGGGATGTACGTCGGATATACGCCGTACGTGTCCTTTGTACATACGCGTCTTTGCACATATGTGCGGGCCTCAGAGTGCGGTCAGGCAGAACTGCACGAGACCGGCGTCGACGTCCAGGATGATGTTCTCCATCTCCGCCCACGGCGGATGGAAGCGCGTGCCCCACTCCACGGTGAACCCGAGGATCCTGCCGCTCGCCGCGTTGGTGAAGCTCCGGGAGTAGGCGTAGTCGTCGCTGGTCCCGCAGGTCGGATACAGGTGGAAGCCGGTCTTCGGGGTGTAGCTACGGCCACGCACGCCGTGCAGCGCGGCGCAGAACTGCTCGGCGAGCACGATGGAGTCGTCGGCGTCGGACTTCGGGATGTACTCCGCGTATGCGTCGCCGCTCAACCCGCGCCGACCGTCGAAGGCCGGGTTGTCGAAGCGCTGGTCCGTGAACTGGGACTGGTTCTCGTCGTCCCCCCAGTTGGTCAGCATGTCCTCGGAGTAGCTGTGCACGTCGACGAACCAGCGGGTGCGCGGGTAGGTGTCGAGCAGCCACTTGACGTTGCGCGTCTCGGGTTCCGAGAAGGCGTGCGGGCCCTGGTAGACGAGGTCGGCCGGGTCGGCCGAGACCTGCACCGGGGCGTTCGGGTCGAAGGCCTTGGCGAAGTCGAAGAGGAAGTCGTAGTTGCGGTTGATGTCCACGCCGATACGGGCCGGGTCGCCGCCCGAGTGCGCCCGATCGCGGTTCTTGCGCCACATCGGCGCGACGGTCTGGCTGTAGAGCCGGCCGTCCGGATTGACCAGCGGGAAGACGACGAGGTCCAGCCCGTCCAGGATGCCGCGCACCTGGTCCCTGGTGAAACTCGTCCCGCCGTAGCCGAGACCGGTGCCGGTGGCGTGGGCCTCCAGCAGATCGGCCGCGAGGTGGACGAGGATCTCGCAACTGCCCCACTCCCGGGCGTGCACGCCGCCGATCAGTACGACGCAGTCCTTCGATCCGGCGGGGGCGGAGCCGATCCGCAGGGCGTGGCAGCTCCGGCCCTCGACCGAGGTCTCGGGCAGGGCAAGGCGTTCGCTCGTGGACGGGTAGGCGGTGGCCAGGCTTGCCAGGGCGGACTCGACCTCGGTGATGTTCAGATACGTCATGGCGTCCTCCTAGGCGTCCGTCACCTTGACGGCCAGCCCGCGGGGCACGGCGTCGGCGGCGGCGAACCGGTCGCCTTCGCCGACCTCGGCCTGCCGGGCGTGTCCGGCGGCGGTGGCGTCCTCGACGATCGTGACGGAGACACCCTCGCGTTCGAGGGCTTCGGCCTGTTCGGCCGTCACATAGGCGTCGATGGTGACCCGGCCGTCGTCGGACCGGTGGGGACGGCCTCCGACATCGGGGCGGGCGTCGCGCAGCAGGGCGCGCAGGGTGTCGGCGTCCCGGGCGGTGACGCGCACGCGGAGGATGGGCTGAGCAGTGGTGGACATGACGGCTTCTTCCGGCGCCGTCGGGCTGCCTGGGCCGCGCCGGCGGCGCGAGTGGTACGGACGAAGAGCGCGCGCAGTTCGAGAGGTCTGTAAGCATATGCCCGATGTGTACGTCGTATCCTCAGCGTGCGCCGCCGCCGTAGAAGGCGTCAAGCGGAGGCTCGGGCAGGCGGCCGAGGAGGATGTCCAGGCCGGTCATCAGCTCCTGCTCGTCGTCGTAGTCGCCGAAGCGCGGGACGAGGGCGCGCAGCCGCGGATACTCGGCGGCGGACAGCCGGTGCAGACCCAGGCGCAGCATGACGTCCGGCTCGTCGGGATCGTCCACGACCTGACGCTTGTCCACGAGGAGGCAGCCGAGGGTCCAGGCCACGAAGGTGCGGTAGACCGTCAGCGCGGTGGCGTCGTCGAATCCGGCGCGGGCGAGGACGGCGAGCATGTGCTCGGTCAGCTGGAGCCAGGCCCTCGGGCGCCGGGCCACGGGCACGCTGAGCGGGCGGGTGGCGACCACGGGCAGGATCTCGGGATGCGCGTGCACGACGCGGGCGAACGCCCGGGCCACACGGCGCAGTTCGGCCCGCCAGGGCGGTTCGGCCGGTACGGCGCCGGCATCGGCGAGGGACTCCCGCGCCGACGTGCGCAGCCATTGGTTGACCTCTTCGAAGAACGCCTCGACCAACCCGTCGAGCAGGCCTTCCTTTCCGTCGGCGTACCGGTAGATCGCCATCGGCTCCACGCCCAGGTCGGCCGCCAGGCGGCGCATGGTCAGGGCCGCGAGCCCGTCACGGTCGACGAGGGCGACAGCCGCGCCGAGCACCAGCGGGCGACTGAGGCGTCCCCGCCTCTCGGGGTTGTCCCGCTGAGCCATGGCCGCACTCCGGATACGACGTATATTTCGTTTTTAATTGTACGTTTTATCCGTATCCTGAGCACGCTTCAGGGACGGCCACAGGGCGTCGGAAAACTCAGCGGCGTCATCTCCGGGCGGGTGGTTCCGCCACGAACGCGCCGACCGAGCGCCAGGTGCGCCGCAGCTCCCCCGACACCCCGCGCCACCAGGCCTCCGCCGGGAGCTTGCCCGCCGGTTCGAAGGGCTCGCCCGGGCGGGGCAGGGCCACCGCCTGGCCGGCCTCCTCGGCCGCCTCCTTCGTCCACTCGCCCGGCTCGGCCCAGGGATGCGGGGCAAGGTTGAAGGTGCCCCAGTGGATCGGCAGCAGCGCGCCGTGCGGCGCTCCGCCCTGCAGGTCGAGGTGGGCGCGCAGGCCCTCCTCGGGGGTCATGTGGATGTCCGGCCAGAACTCGCTGTACGCGCCGATCTGGATCATCGTGGCGTCGAACGGGCCGTGGTCCGCGCCGATGTCCTTGAAGCCGTCGAAGTAGCCCGTGTCACCGCTGTGGTAGATCCGGTGCTCCTCGCCGGCGACGGCCCAGGACGCCCAGAGGGTGTGCTGGGTGTTGCGCAGGCCGCGGCCGCAGAAGTGGCGGGCGGGCGTCGCGGTGAGGGTGAGGCCGCCGACCGGTGTCGACTCGTGCCAGTCCAGCTCGCGCAGGCGGTCCGCGGAGACGCCCCAGTGCTCGAGGTGGGCGCCGACGCCGAGCGGCACGGCGAACACGGTGTCCGTGCCGGCCAGCGCCTTGATGGTGGGCAGGTCCAGGTGGTCGTAGTGGTCGTGCGAGATGACGACCACGTCGACCTCGCCGAGCGCGGCCAGCGGCAGCGGCACGGGGTGCAGCCGTCTGGGGCCGGCGAAGGGGAACGGAGAGCAGCGCTCGCCCCAGACGGGGTCGAACAGGACCCGGTGGCCGTCGATCTCCGCGAGCACGCTGGAGTGGCCCATCCAGGTCAGCCGCAGTCCGGTGGCGGGCGGCTTGGCCAGGTCGGCGAAGGTGGTGGGATGCACCGGGACGGTGCCCTTCGGGGCACGCAGCGGCCGGGTTTCCTTGTCGAGGAACACCTTCGCGAGGTCCAGCGTGGAGCCGGAGGGCCGGGTGCGCGCGGTGCCGCCCGGGTTCTGGAAGACGCCGTCCTTGAAGTGGGGGGAGCGGCGGATGCGTGCCAGGCGCTCACCGCCCGGTTCCGCGCCGAAGGCTGCGGGCCGCAGCGCGCGGGGCCCCGGGCTCGAGGAACGCAGTCCGGTCACGGTACCTCCCGGTGGAGTGGGTGAGCTCCCCATTATGGGCGGCCCCTACGACAGCCCGGTCCTGGCGGGGGTACCCCTGCGTGCCCGGCGGCACACTACTGAACCTCCGTTCAGCCCGTTGACAGGGCACGCACCGGCTCCGGATACTGACTCACTATTCAGTAGAGCTCTGCTACGGCGCCTTCGCCGACCACCGTCCGCGGCCGCCTTGGAGGCACCGTGTCCGCCCTCCCCACCGGGTTCATGCTGCCGGAGGAGTACGGCACGCTCGTACGCGTCGATCTCGATCGGGACCGGATGTACGCGGGCACGGCGGACGGGCACGCGCGCGTACCCGCGGTTGGCACGCACACGCGCGTGGCCGACCAGGTGGCCGCCCTGCGCGCGGTGCCGGCGGCCGACGCCGTCATCACCTCCGACAGCGCCCAGTGCTGCTGCTACGGCGCCCTCCCCCCGCCTGCCCGCCGCGCCGGGCGCCAAGGTCGCCGAGCCGACGGCCGTTGCCCATAGTGGTCTTCGACAACGGCGGCTACGGCGAGGTCCGCGACGAGATGCGGGCGCGCGGCGACGCGCCGGCCGCGGTGGGCCTCGTGCCGGCCGACCTGCCCGCCCCGGCCCGCGCCTACGGAGGACACGGCACGCGCGCGTACGACCCGGCCGCACTGGCGCGTGCCGTCACCGAGGCCCTCGACCGGCTCTGCTCCACCCTGATCACCGTCCCCGAGGAGACCCCATGACCGCCCCCGCTCCCCTGATGTCGCTCGTCTGGACCGACCACGTCACCGGCCGCCAGGGCTTCCTGGTGGTGGACCGGCTGGTTCGCGGCGTGGCCAGCGGCGGGCTGCGGATGCGCCCCGGCTGCACCCTTCAGGAGGTGACGGGGCTCGCCCGCGGCATGACGATGAAGGAGGCCCTGCACTACGACCCCGAGGCCCGCTATGTGCCGCTCGGCGGCGCCAAGGGCGGCATCGACTGCGATCCCCAGGATCCGGGGGCGTACGGGCTGCTGGTGCGCTATCTGCGCGCCATGCGGCCGTACATCGAGAGTCTCTGGACCACCGGCGAGGACCTCGGCCTCACCCAGGACCTGGTCGACCGCGCGGCGGCCGAGGCGGGTCTGGTCTCCTCCATCCAGGCCGTGTACCCGCTGCTGGACGACGAGGCGGTGGCCCGCGAACGGCTCGCGGACGCCTTCGCGGTCGAGGTGGACGGCATCGGCCTGGACGAGCTGGCGGGCGGCTGCGGGGTCGCCGAGTCGGTGCTCGCGGCGCTGGACCGGGCGGGCGTGCCGTACGCGGGCGCCCGGGTGGCGGTGCAGGGGCTCGGCACGATGGGCGGGGCCACCGCGCGGTTCCTCGCCCGCGCGGGGCTGACGGTGGTGGCGGTCGCCGACATCAAGGGCACGATCGCCAACCCCGCGGGGCTGGATGTCGAGGCCCTGCTGGCCGCGCGGGACGCCTACGGCACCGTCGACCGCCGTGTGCTGCGCCCCGGCGACCGCGAACTGCCCGGGGACGCCTGGCTGTCCGCCGACGTGGAGGTGCTGGTGCCGGCAGCGGTGTCGTACGCCATCGACACCGCCGACCAGGACCGGATCCGCGCCCGCTGGATCGTGGAGGCCGCCAACATGCCCGTGCTGCCGGAGGCGGAGGAGCTGCTGGCCGCGCGCGGGGTCACCGTGCTGCCGGATGTGGTGGTCAACTCCGGTACCAACGCCTGGTGGTGGTGGACCCTGTTCGGCGACATCGGCGCGGACGCCGAGGTGGCCTTCGCGCACATCCGGCGGTCGATGCGCGCTCTGATCGGGCTGATGCTCGCGCGCGCGGAGGCCGACGGCACGACTCCGCGTGCGGCCGCCCACGCGCTGGTGACCGACCGGCTGCCGGTGATCGCGGACCGCTTCGGGTGGTACCGGTGAGCGCGCCGCGGTTCGAGCACGGCTTGGCGGAGGGGAACCAGCCCCCTTCGGCGCCGCCCTTGGCAACGGACTAGGGTGACCGCGTGGCGAGAGTGCGGTTGAGCGTGGCCGAGCGGCGGGAGGAGCTGCTGCGGGCCGCCATCGGGCAGATCGAGGTGCGGGGCGTGGCGGCGGTCAGGATCGCCGACGTGGCCGCGGCGCTCGGGGTGAGCAACGCGCTGGTGCTGTACCACTTCTCGACGAAGGAGAAGCTGGTCGCCGCCGCGTTCGCCTACGCGGCCGAGGACGACCTCGCGCATCTGCGCAAGCTGCTGGGCCGGCGGACGTCCGCGCTGCGCCGGCTGCGGGCCGCGGTGCGCTGGTACGCGCCGACCGGGCAGGCCAAGGGCTGGCGGCTGTGGATCGAGGGCTGGGCCGTGGCCCTGCGCGAGCCGGCCCTGCGGGAGGTCACCCGGGACCTGGACAAGCAGTGGAAGGCGGCGATCGCCGAGGTCATCGCCGAGGGCGTGGCGGGGGGCGAGTTCGCCTGCGCCGACCCGGCCGGCGCCGCGCTGCGGCTGACCGCGCTGCTGGACGGGCTCGCGGTCCAGCTGACGTCGTACCCGGGAGCGGTACCGCGGGCACGTGCACAGGAATGGGTCGACGACGCGCTCGCACGCGAACTGGGCCTGGAGCGAGCCACACTGACGGAACGTTAGATCTCTGGTGGGCAGGCGGGTGCCCGTGTGGTTCGGGATCCGCCCAGGCCCCCGCCCGGACGACGGACACCCCACGCCGCGCGAGTCCGGTAACGCGGAACCACGCCCGTGCACAACCGTGCCCCGCGCCGCAGGCTGTGCGGGGCGGGGCACGTCGGTGCTGGTCACGCCACCGAGGCGATGCGCATCTTGATGTCGTCGGGCGACAGGGTGCCCTTCGCGGTCACATGGTCGCCGGAGGACTCCCCGCGCAGTCGGCGGCCGATCCACGGCACCAGGTACTCGCGGGCCCAGTGGACGTCGTCACGGCGGATCTCCAGGGTGCCCCGGGGCGCCTGCGGCGGCCACGGCTGCTCCGGGTCGGCCGGGATCTCCAGACCGAGGGCCTGACCGGCGCGCAGCGCCACGCGCGTGTGCCCCTCGGGCGAGAGGTGCAGGCGGTCGCTGTCCCAGGCCCTGCGGTCCTGCACGGACTTCAGGGACCACAGGTCGAGCACGGGGCATCCGTACCGGTCGGCGATGGCGCGGACGTGCCCGTTGTACGTGGCGATCTTGCCGCGCAGATGCTTGAGCAGGGGGACGCCACGGGTGTCGAAGCCGGTGGTCACCATCACCGTGCCGGCCGCCTCGGCCAGCTGGGCCACCGCCCGTTCGAAGCGTTCGGCCACCTCGTCCGGGTCGGTGCCGGGGCGGATGATGTCGTTGCCACCCGCGCAGAAGGAGACGAGGTCCGGGGCCAGTTCGACGGCCTTCGGGAGCTGGTCCTCCATGATCTGGTCGAGCAGCTTCCCGCGTACCGCGAGATTGGTGTACTCGAAATCGCCCTCGGGCTGCCGATCTGCGAGCAGGACCGCGAACCGGTCGGCCCATCCCACGAACGCCCCGTCGGGCCCCGGGTCGCCGACGCCCTCGGTGAAGCTGTCCCCCACCGCCACGTACGACCCGATCACTGATCTGTTGTCATTCTTCGAATCGTCTGCCACGTCGGACCATGATTCACCTTCACATGTGACCTACGCGACCGTAGGGAGGGGTTGACGAACGGTGAGATGTGACACTCTTAAATGATTTGCCAATCCAGGAATGCGGCTGATCCGGGACGCGTTGACCACGTGACGACCCGGTGGCCGTCAGATGCGGCGCAGCCGGAGAATCGTCGCGTCCAGGTCGCCCTTGAGCCCGGTGCGCAGCCCGTGGTGCAGCAGGACGGCCCCCCGGTGTACTTCGCCCGTTTCGTGGCATGCGTACGACGCCGTCGGGTCGAGTCCGCGCAGGCGCAGCGCGGGTACGGGCTCGCCGTAGCTCTGCGCCTGCAGCCAGGCGAGGACCACCGTCTCCTCCCCCAGGACGTACTGGACGGCGCTCAGACCGCCGGCCGGGGGCCGCAGCCGGTACAGCTCGCCGTGCTGGACGACCGGGCGGATCCGTTTGTAGAGCTGGACCCACTGCCGGGCCTCGGCCAGCTCCTGGTCGGTCCACTCGGTGAGGTCGCCGCCGACTCCGAGGACGCCCGCCATGGCGCTGACGAACCGGAACCGCAGGGAGCTGACGCGGCCGTTGAGCTGGGTGTTCGGGCTGTCGGTGACCCAGGCGGCCATGACCCGGGCGGGGTGGATCTGGCTGAAGCCGTGCTGGATGGCGAGCCGGTCCAGCGGGTCGGTGTTGTCGGAGGTCCACACCTGGTCGGTACGGCTCAGCACTCCCAGGTCGATCCGGCCGCCACCGCCCGAGCAGGATTCGAAGGCGACCCGCGGGTGGGCGGCGCGCAGCCGGTCCAGCAGGGCGTACAGGGCGCGGACGTGGTCCACCCAGAGGCGCTGCGGATAGGGCTCGCCGGGCCAGCCGGCGTCGGTGAAGCAGCGGTTGAAGTCCCACTTCACATAGTCGATCGGCGCGCTGGAGAGGAGGGTGTCCAGCTGCTCCCAGAGGTACTCCTGGACGTCCTCGCGGGCGAGGTTGAGGACGAGCTGGTTGCGCAGTTCCGTCCGCTTGCGCCCCGTTTGGTACTGCACCCAGTCGGGGTGAGCGCGGTACAGGTCGCTGTCCGGGTTGACCATCTCCGGCTCGACCCAGATGCCGAACTGCATGCCGAGGCCGTGCACCTGGTCGGCGAGGGGCTTCAGGCCGTGCGGGAAGCGGTCGGGGTTGGGCGTCCAGTCGCCGAGTCCCGCGCGGTCGCTGGTGCGGGCGCCGAACCAGCCGTCGTCCACGACGAACAGCTCCACACCGATCGCGGCGGCCCGGCGGGCGAGCGCGAGCTGCTGCTCCTCGGAGATGTCGAAGTTCGTCGCCTCCCAGGAGTTGAACAGCACCGGCCGGTCCCGTCCGGCGTCCGGGATGACGTACGCGCGCTGGTAGGCGTGCCAGGTGCGGCTCGCGCCGCCGAAGCCGCCGTCGCTCCACAGTCCGGCGAAGACGGGAGTGGTGTACGACTCCCCCGGTTCGAGGAGGAGCAGGCCCGAGTCGTCGTAGCCGGCGCCGCCGGTGATCTGCACGCGCGCGTCCGGGAGTTGGGCGACCGCGATACGCCAGGAGCCGGACCAGCCGAGCGCGCAGCCGTAGACCTCGCCGTGCTCCTCGGTGGCGTCGGTGTCGAGCGCGACCCAGGGCAGGTGCTGGTGGCCCGTGTGGCCGCGGCGGCTGCCGATGACCTTCTCGCCGTAGGTGAGCGGGGCGGTGGTGAGCAGGGACTCGGCGGCCCAGCGGCCGTGCAGCTGGGACAGCCGCCAGCCGTCGCGGTCGGGCAGGGTCCAGGTGGCCGCGTCGGCGCGCAGCAGCTCCACGCGCGCGTGTGTGTCGTTCGCCACGGTGACCCAGCGCTCGACGACATCGCCGCGCATCCGGTAGTGCAGGGTGACGGCGAGGCCGTCGTCGTCGAAGCGCAGCCGCAGCGCGTCGCCCTCCGTGTCGTACGACACGAAACGCCACTCGGTGCCGCGGCGCTCGTCGGTGCGCACGGACAGGGCGGGGCGGACGAAGCGGGGGCCGCCTTCGACGGGGTACTCCTCGCGGCCGTCGAGCGGGGACTCGAAGGGCCAGTAGCCGGGCAGCGGGTCCTCGGCCAGGGCCTCCGCGTCCGGGAGCGCGATGCGTGGCCCCCAGTGCAGGTGCAGCAGCTCCTGGGCGTCGGTGAGACGCAGGGCATAGCTGCTGGTGGGCCCCGACAGGAGCCAGGTACGACCGTCTTCGGCGATGTCCACCACGTAAGACCTCACAGGTGCCAACAGATCCGCTCAAGTGCCAACATCATCAGGCGGCGGAGCCCCTGGTGACAATGGCTGTGGACAACTCCTTGCCCGAGGAAACCGATGTCGTATCGTCGACGGAGTGCCCGCCGACGAGTCGCGACGGCGGGGCCCGACCGGGAGGAGCCCCCGTGACGCAGCAGGTCCCGTCGACCGAGCCGGAGCTGGCCGGCGTGCGCAATTTCCGTGACGTGGGCGGGCTGCCGACCACGGACGGACGGCGGGTGCGGCACGGCGTGCTGTACCGCAGCGGGCATCTGGCGCACGCGACCGAGGACGACACCGCCTTCCTCGCCTCCCTGGGCCTGCACACGATCTTCGACTTCCGCAACACGGCCGACCAGAAGCTGGAGGGCCCGGATGTCGAGCTGCCCGGCGTGCGGAACGTGAACCTGCCGCTGAGCGACCCGGCGGACGGCGCCGAGTTCTGGAAGATGGTCCGCGACGGCGACCTCGACCAGCTGCGCGGCATCCTGGCCGACGGCAAGGGCGCGGCCCGGATGATCGCCTCGTACCGGTCGATCGTCGCGGAGCGCACCACCGAGCACTCCCGGGTGCTGCGCGCCCTCGCCGAGGACAGCGTGCCCGCCCTGATGCACTGCGCCGCGGGCAAGGACCGCGCGGGCATCTCCATAGCCGTGACGCTGCTCGCGCTCGGCGTGGAGCGCGAGGCGATCGTCGCCGACTACCTGGAGTCCAACGCCAAGCACCGGCGCTACAAGGTCCGCCGCAACGGCAGCCTGGACACCGCGTACACCCCGGAGATCATGGAGCTGCTCAGCCCGCTCTTCGACGCCCGCGCCGAGTACCTCGAGGCGGCGTTCGAGACCATCGAGGTGACCTGGGGCGGGGTGGACACCTACCTGAACCAGGGCCTCGGCCTCACCCCGGCGTCCCTCGAGGTGCTGCGCGAGCGCCTGCTGGACTGAACGACGTGCGGCACGCGCGTGTGCCGGACCGACCCGAGGCGGCCGCGCCGCGTCCGTCCACCCTGCACCTGGTGGACCTGCTCGCTGGGACCGACGGCATCCCTCCGGGGCGGGTGGGCGGTCAGCTGGGAGCCTGCCGTGCGTCCCCGCACGACTCCACGCGGCCCGGCCGGGTTCAGTTCTTCGCCCCCAACGCGAACAGCAGGAAGAGGAACGCGGCCAGGAGATGGCCGACGGCGATGTAGATGATCAGGCGGATCCACAGCGAGCGGGGGAACTTCGTCTCGAGGTCTCTCATGGCAGCTCTCCGGTCAGCGGGCCCAGGCACAGCGTGGCCGTGGGGCTCTGCAGCAGGGTGTGGACGAACAGCAGCTCGACGCCGTCGTGATCCACGGCGGCGAGGCGGTGCGGGGTGAGGGAGTCGAAGTGCGCGCTGTCGCCGGGGGCGAGCAGGTGCGCGGTGTCCCCGAGGCGCAGCCGCAGCCGGCCCCTGAGGACGTAGAGCCACTCCTCGCCGGGGTGGACGCGCACGATGTCGCCCTGCGAGCCGTACGGCACCCGTACGCGCAGGGCCTGCATGCCGCGGCCCGGCGCCCCGGCCTGGAAGTAGGTCCAGCCGCCCGCCCGGGTCGGCTCCATGTCCCCGGCCCGCACGATCGCGTCCCGGTCGGCGACCGTCTCGCCGAGGAGTTCGGAAACGGTCGTACCGTAGATACGGGCGAGGGCCAGCAGCATCGGCAGCGACGGCTGCCGCCGGCCGGTCTCCAGCCGGGACAGATGGGCCGGTGAGAGCCCGGCGGCACGGGCCGCGGACTCCAGGGTGAGGCCGACGCGCCGGCGCAGTGCCCGCAATTGCGGCGCGACGGCGGACAGGTCGTCGTCGCCCGGGCCCGCCGGTGGGCCGGCGTCTGAGGCGTTCATGTCTCCATTCAGCCCCAGCCTTGCCTGATGGGCAAAATTTCTTGCCTCTGAGGCAAAGAGCGACGCCTCACCCGCCCGCGGCCTGCCCCTGCTACGCTCCCCTCAGGACTTGAACGCGTTCAAAAATGGGGGTCGCATCATGGCCGCATCCAGCTCGTCCCACCCGACCGACTCGCCCGCCGGCGCGCTCGCTCCGCTCGCCCTCTTCTGCGGGATCATCGCCGCCGCGAGCGCCTGGCCCACCCTCACGTTCGTCCTGTTCCCCTGGTCGCTCCTCGCGGGTGGCTTCGCCGTGACCTTCGGTGCCATGGCCGTCCACTACGCCGCGTGCGGCATCGGCCGACGGTGGACCGCCGTCACGGCGACGGTCCTGGGCGCCGTCGGACTCGCGGACCTCTTCCTCCTCTTCGTCGTGCTGCCGGGCTAGGCGCAGGTCAGCGGCCCGCCACCGCCTGCTTGACGAGTGTCTTGCCGAAGTCCCACATCAGGCCGCCGCCGCTGTGGGCGTCGTCCATCACCGCGCTGAAGGCGTCCACGAACCGCTCGACGTCCGCCTCGTCGATGATCAGCGGCGGGATCAGCTTGATCACCTCCAGGTGGTCGCCGGAGACCTGGGTGAGGATCCGGTGCCGCTGCAGCAGCGGTACGACGACCATCTGGGCGAACAGGCCCTTGCGGGCGGCCTGGAGCATGGTCCAGCGGCTGCGCAGCTTCAGCGAGGAGGGCCTGCCGAACTCGATGCCGATCATCAGGCCCCGGCCGCGGACATCGGCGAGCAGCTCGTACGTGTCGACCATCGCGGTCAGCCGGGACTTCAGCAGCTCGCCCGTCTTGCGCACGCCCGCGACGATCTGCTCGTTCTCCATGACCGACAGCACGGCGAGTCCGCAGGCCATCGCCTGGGCGTTGGATCCGAAGCTCGCCGAGTGGACCAGCACGCGGTCCATGGACGAGTAGACCTTCTTGAAGATCCAGTCCCGGCCCAGCGTGGCACCGACCGGGACGTATCCGCCCGACAGGGCCTTGGCCACGCAGACCAGGTCGGGTTCGACGCCGTCCTCGTGCTGGTAGGCGTAGAAGTCGCCGGTGCGGCCGAGGCCGGTCTGCACCTCGTCGGCGATGAGCAGCGCCTTGTGCCGGTGCAGCAGCTCCTGGGCGGCGCGCAGGTAGCCGGGCGGGGCCTCGTGCACCCCCTTGCCCTGGATCGGCTCCACGATCAGGGCGGCCACGTCGCCCTTCATCAGCTCCCGTGCCAGGGTGTCCAGGTCGCCGAGCGGTACGGCGGTGTCGGGCAGCAGCGGGGCGAAGCCGTCGCGGAAGCCGCTCTCGCCGTTGACCGACAGGGAGCCGGTGGTCAGTCCGTGGAAGGCGTGGTCGCAGTAGAGGACGCGCGGTTTGCCGGTGGCGTACCGGGCGAACTTCAGGGCCGTCTCGACGGCCTCCGTGCCGCTGTTGCCGAAGAACACCCGGTCCAGGTGCGGGCTGTGGGCGAGGAGACGTTCGGCGAGCAGACCGGGCAGCGGCTGGCAGTCGAACCGGGTGAGGTCGGCCAGGTCCAGGTCGAGCACGTCGTGCAGCGCCTTGCGGACGACCGGGTGGTGGCGGCCGAGGCCCATCACCCCGAACCCGGCGAGCATGTCGAGGTGGTCGTTGCCCTCGGCGTCGAAGAAGTGGGCGCCCTCGGCCCGCTCGTAGACCTTGTCGAAGCCGATGGTGTGCAGCATGCGCGGGAGCTGCGGGTTGAGGTGCTTCGTGTGCAGCTCGTAGCGTTCGGCTCCGCGCTCGGCGAGCAGGGCGCCGAGGTCGAACTCCGTGCTCATTCACTCTCCTTGGCTGTGCCGCCCGCGTCCTTGACGGCCAGGCTCCCACTGATCCGCCCGGCGATCTCGACGGGCGTGAGACCGATGTCGGCCAGTACCTCGCCGCGCTTGGCGTGCGCGAGGAACTGCTCCGGGATGCCGAACCGCCGTACCGGCACGTCCACGTCGGCGTCGCCGAGCGCCAGCGCCACGGCCGAACCGACGCCCGCGGCACGGCTGTTGTCCTCCACCACGGCCACCAGCCGGTGCTCGGCGGCGAGGCCCGGCAGCGAGGGGTCGACGGGCTTGACCCAACGGGGGTCCACCACCGTGCAGTTGACGCCGCGCGCCTGCAACAGGTCGGCGGCCTGCAGGCACACCGAGGCCATCACGCCGACGGCCACCAGCAGCACCTCGGGGCGTTCGGCGCGGTGCAGGACGTCCATGCCGCCCACCCGGTCGACCGCCGGGATGTCCGGGCCGACCGACTCCTTCGGGAAGCGCACCAGCGTGGGCGCGTCGTCCACGGCGACGGCCTCGCGCAGCTGGGCGCGCAGCTGGCCCGCGTCGCGCGGGGCGGCGATCCTCAGGCCGGGGACGACCTGGAGGACCGACATGTCCCACATGCCGTTGTGGGAGGCCCCGTCGACGCCGGTGACGCCGGCGCGGTCCAGGACGAAGGTGACCCCGCAGCGGTGCAGGGCGACGTCCATGAGCAGCTGGTCGAAGGCACGGTTGAGGAAGGTGGCGTAGACGGCGACGACCGGGTGCAGTCCGCCGGTGGCGAGCCCGGCCGCGGAGACGGCCGCGTGCTGCTCGGCGATGCCCACGTCCCACACGCGGTCGGGGAAGCGCTCGGCGAACCGGCCGAGGCCGACCGGGTGCAGCATGGCCGCGGTGATCGCGACGACGTCGTCCCGTTCCTCGCCGATCTTCACGATCTCGTCGCCGAACACCGAGGTCCAGGAGGGGCCGTTGGACGGTGCGAGGGGCTCGCAGGTCAGCGGGTCCATCACGCCGACGGTGTGGAAGTGGTCCTCCTCGTGGTTGAGGGCGGGCTCGTAGCCGCGGCCCTTCTCGGTGAGGCAGTGGACCAGGACCGGGCCGTGGAAGCGTTTCGCCCGGCGCAGCGCCGACTCGACGGCCTTGATGTCGTGGCCGTCGATCGGGCCGACGTACTTCAGGCCCAGGTCCTCGAACATGCCCTGCGGGGCGAAGGCGTCCTTGAAGCCCTTCTTAGCGCCGTGCAGGGACTCGTAGAGGGTGGTGCCGACGATCGGGGTGCGCAGCAGTACGTCCTTGCCCCAGGCGAGGACCCTCTCGTAGCTGTCCGTGGTGCGCAGGGTGGCCAGGTGGTTGGCGAGGCCGCCGATGGTCGGGGCGTAGGAGCGTTCGTTGTCGTTGACGACGATGATCAGCGGGCGGTCCTTGGCGGCCGCGATGTTGTTCAGTGCCTCCCAGGCCATGCCGCCGGTCAGCGCGCCGTCGCCGACGACCGCGACCACATGGCCCTTCTCCCCCTGCACCTGGTTGGCCTTGGCGAGGCCGTCGGCCCAGCCGAGCGCGGTGGAGGCGTGACTGTTCTCGATGACGTCGTGCTCGGACTCCTCGCGCGACGGGTAGCCGGACAGTCCCCCTTTGCCGCGCAGCTTCGAAAAATCCTGACGTCCCGTCAGCAGCTTGTGTACGTAGGACTGGTGGCCGGTGTCCCACAGGATGCGGTCGACCGGCGACTCGAAGACTCGGTGGAGCGCGACGGTCAGTTCCACCACCCCCAGATTGGGCCCGAGGTGACCGCCGGTCCTCGATACCGCTTGCACCAGGAACTCGCGTATTTCTCGGGACAGTTCACCGAGTTCCACCTCGGACAGCGCCTTCAGGTCGCGTGGTGTCCGGATGGTCTCCAGAATGGTCACGCTGGGCCCCCTCTCGGTCCGTGCCGTGCCGTGCTCAACTCATTCGTCTGCGGGGCTCGTCCGCTCGGCGAGCTTCATGGCCTCCTCGATGAGGGTCTCCACGATCTTCGATTCGGGTACGGTCTTGATGACCTCGCCCTTCACGAAGATCTGCCCCTTTCCGTTGCCTGAGGCAACTCCGAGGTCGGCCTCACGGGCTTCGCCCGGACCGTTCACCACACACCCCATCACCGCGACCCTGAGCGGCACCTCCATGCCGTCCAGCCCCGCCGTGACCTCCTCCGCGAGCTTGTAGACATCGACCTGCGCCCGGCCGCAGGACGGACAGGAGACGATCTCCAGGCGCCGTTGCCTGAGCCCCAGCGACTGGAGGATCTGGATGCCGACCTTGACCTCCTCGGCGGGCGGGGCGCTCAACGACACCCGGATCGTGTCGCCGACACCCCGGCTGAGCAGCGCCCCGAAGGCCACCGCCGACTTGATCGTGCCCTGGAACGCCGGGCCGGCCTCGGTGACCCCCAGGTGCAGCGGGTAGTCGCAACTCTCGGCGAGCTGCCGGTAGGCCTCGATCATCACGACCGGGTCGTTGTGCTTGACCGAGATCTTGATGTCCCGGAAGTCGTGCTCCTCGAAGAGCGACGCCTCCCACAGCGCCGACTCGACCAGGGCCTCCGGCGTCGCCTTGCCGTACTTCTGGAGCAGCCGCCTGTCCAGGGAGCCGGCGTTGACGCCGATCCGGACCGGCGTGCCGTGGTCCCTGGCGGCGCGCGCGATCTCCTTCACCTGGTCGTCGAACTTCTTGATGTTGCCCGGGTTCACCCGGACCGCAGCGCAGCCCGCCTCGATCGCCGCGAAGACGTACTTCGGCTGGAAGTGGATGTCCGCGATCACCGGGATCTGCGACTTGCGGGCGATGGTGGCGAGGGCGTCCGCGTCGTCCTGGGTGGGGCAGGCGACGCGGACGATCTGGCAGCCGGACGCGGTGAGTTCCGCGATCTGCTGCAGGGTGGCGCCGATGTCCGACGTACGGGTCGTCGTCATCGACTGCACCGACACCGGGGCTCCGCCCCCGACCGCCACCGGCCCGACGTGGATCTGCCGCGACTGCCGCCGCGGCGCGACCGGCCGGGCCGGTACCTCGGGGACGTCCAAGGGGACGGCGGTCATCGCGTCAGCCCTGCTTTCCGCTCGTCATCGTCTCGCGCGCGGCCCGCAGGGACTCCTTCAGGGAGCCCATGGTGGCGAGTACGGCGGTCGGCTCGTAGCCGCAGTGCGCCATGCAGTTGGCGCAGCGCGGGTCCTTGCCGCGGCCGTACTTGTCCCAGTCGGTCTCCTCGACGAGTTCGCGGTACGTGGAGACGTATCCGTCGCTCATCAGGTAGCAGGGTCGCTGCCAGCCGAAGAGCGAGTAGCTCGGGATCGCCCAGGCCGTGCAGGGGAAGTCGACCTTGCCCTCCAGGAAGTCCAGGAAGAGCGGGCTCTGGTTGAGCCGCCACTTCTTGCGGTTGCCGCCCGCGAAGGCCTTCTTGAACAGCTCGCGGGTCTGCTGCACACCGAGGAAGTGCTCCTGGTCGGGGGCCTTCTCGTAGGCGTAGGCGGGCGAGAGCATCATCTCGTCCACCTTCAGGTCGTCGTTGAGGTAGTTCAGCACCTCGATGACGGTCTGCGGGGTGTCGGTGTTGAAGAAGGTGGAGTTGGTGGTCACCCGGAAGCCGCGCCGCTTGGCCTCCTTGATGGCCTCGACCGCCTCGTCGAAGGTGCCCTCCTTGGCCACCGAGGCGTCGTGCCGCTCGCGCAGCCCGTCGATGTGCACGGCCCAGGCGAAGTACGGCGAGGGCTTGAACTTGTCCATCTTCTTGCGCATGAGAAGGGCGTTCGTGCACAGGAACACGAACTTCTTCCTGGCGACCAACTGCCGTACGATCTCATCGATCTGAGGGTGCATCAGCGGTTCGCCGCCGGCGATGGACACCATCGGCGCACCGGATTCCAGCACCGCGCCCACGGCCTGGGCGACGGGCATGCGCTGCTTGAGGACGCCGGCCGGATGCTGGATCTTGCCGCAGCCCTCGCACTTGAGGTTGCACGCGAACAGTGGCTCCAGCTCGACCAGCAGGGCGAACTTGTCCCTCTTCCTGAGCTTCTGTTCGAACAGGTAGGTAGCGACCTTGATTGTCTGGCGCAACGGCATGGCCATCTGGCTCACCTCCGGGGGAGCAGCAAAGAACGGTGCCATTCAAAAAATGCGGGAAGAACGGAACGAAGAACGCGGAAAGCCGATATTCCGCCGCGTACCGTGCCGATCCGGACGAGTTCATGTTCGGGAGCGTCCACCACCACCCTGACGGCCGCAACCGGGCGCTCACCGCCCCGGACGGCCGTGAGGAGCGTGGCCGCCGACTCCATGTCGACGGCGATCGCGCCGGTCGCGAGCAGGTCGGACCGCTCATGGCCGCGGACGACGTGGTCGGAGCCGGTGAGCGGGCCGGTGTGGACCGTGCGTCCGGGCAGGATGCGCACGAGTTCCTTGACGAGCAGTTCGGTTCCCGCGCAGGCGACGGCGCCGCGCGGGTCCCGGGTCTCCTCGGCGACCACCAGGTCGCCCGGGTGCATGCCGGGGGCGAGCCCGGCGCAGAAGCCGGTGGCCATGACGGCCGCATCGGCCAGCGCCGGGACCGCGAGCTGCCGGGTGACGGAGCGTTCCGCCGCGCGGGGACCCATGCCCGTACGGAGGAAGCTGACCGGCCCGTCCGCCCCGCTCCTGTCCCCGGTGCGCAGGGCGAGGTGCTCGATGCCGAGCGCGCAGGCGATCAGCAGCGGGGGCGGTGCGGGCTGGGTGCTCAAGGTCAGCTCCCCTTCGCCTCGGGCAGCGGTTTCCTGGCGAGGAGGCCGCGCTCGAAGGGGTCGCCGTGCAGGTACCGGCCGAGCGCGGTGAGCGGGAACACCTGCCGGTACAGGTGGTAGTTGATGGAGAAGTCCCAGGGGAAACCGGTGCCGGTGAAGTACGGCTCGTCCCAGGTGCCGTCCTCCCGCTGGGTGTCCGCCAGCCACCGGATACCGCGCTCGACGGCCTTGGAGTCCCGCTCCCCCGCCGCGAGCAGCGCCATCAGCGCCCACGCGGTCTGCGAGGCCGTGGAGGCGCCGCGGCCGCTCCACTCCTTGACGTACTTGTAGGAGCGCAGGTCCTCGCCCCAGCCGCCGTCGTCGTTCTGCACCTTCTCCAGCCAGGCCACGGCCCGCCGGATCGCCGGGTGCGAGGCGGGCAGACCGGCCGCGGTCAGCGCGGGCACCACCGAGCCCGTGCCGTAGATGTAGTTGACGCCCCAGCGGCCGAACCACGAGCCGTCCGGCTCCTGTTCGGCCAGCAGCCAGTCGATGCCGCGCCGGGTGCGGGGGTCGTGGGCGAGTCCTTCGGCGGCGAGCATCTCCACGACGTGCGCCGTGACATCGGCCGACGGCGGGTCGATGACCTCGCCGAAGTCGCAGAACGGCAGCCGGTTCGGGAACGGGCTGGTGTTGTCGACGTCGAAGGCGCCCCACGCGCCGTTCTTCGACTGCATCCCGAGGTTCCAGCGCACCGCGCGCCCGATCGCCCGGTCCATGCGTTCGGGGTCGTGGTGGCGGACCCGGCGCAGCGCGAGGGAGACCTCGGCGGTGTCGTCGATGTCCGGGTAGTTGTCGTTGTGGAACTCGAACGCCCAGCCGCCCGGCGGCAGTTGGGGACGCCGTACGGCCCAGTCGCCGGGCCGGACGATCTCCTCGCCGAGCATCCAGTCCGCCGCCTTGACCAGCTGCGGATGGTCGGCGGGCAGACCCGCGTCGACGAGCGCGATGGTGGCGAGGCAGGTGTCCCACACCGGGGACTGGCAGGCCTCGATCATCCGGGCGCCGTCCTCGCGCCAGACGGCGAAACGATCCAGCGAGGCCAGTCCCTCACGCATCACGGGATGTTCGAGGTCGTAGCCGAGCAGGTGCAGGGCGATGACCGAGTACACGGCCGGGGGCTGGATGCCGCCCCAGCAGCCGTCGTTCTCCTGCCGCTCGATGATCCACCGGGCCGCCGAGTTCATCGCGGCCCTGCGGAGTCTGCGCACGGCGACCTTGCGATAGCCGCGGACCACCTTGTCGAGCCGCTGGAACAGGCCGTCCCAGCTCACCACCGGGGCGAGCGGCTGCGGCGGGTTGGGGTTCGCCGGGTCGGTGTGCAGCTCGTCCAGCGGGAACGGCGCCGGGCGCACCGGGCGCTTGGCGGAGACGACGGTGAGCGGCACGATCGTCTGCCGGGCCCAGCAGCCGAAGTCGTAGATGTTGAGCGGGAACCAGGTGGGGAAGTAGATCAGCTCCGGCGGCAGCTCGGGCAGGTCCTCCCACTTCCACCAGCCGAACAGGGCGAGCCAGATCCGGGTGAAGACACGGGAGGCGGCGATGCCGCCGCGCTCACGGATCCAGGCCGACGCCTTCGCCATGTGCGCCTCGTCGGGCGCGTCGCCGGCCAGGCGCAGGGCGACGTAGGCCTCGACGGTGGTGGACAGTTCGCCGGGTCCGCCGTAGAAGGTGGCCCAGGTGCCGTCCTCGCGCTGCTCGCCGCGGATGAACCTCGCGGCGGCCTGCGTGGTCCCCTCGTCACGGATGCCCAGGAACTGGCGGAGCAGGAGGTCCTCGGCGTCCATGGTGACGTTCGTCTCGAGGTCGCCCTTCCACCAGCCCTGGGCGTCCTGCCGCGCGAGCAGGAAGTCGGTGGCGCGCCGGGCGGCGCCTGCGGCGGCTTCTTGTACCCCGGCCGCCTCGGGAGTGGTGATGGTGGTGTCGCTGGCCGCGGCAGCTCGGGACGGCACAGTCGCCCCGGTGCTTCCGTCGGTCGTCGCTGTCATGGCTTCCCCTTCGTGCAGTCGTGCGAAATCGTGCTGCTGTGGGTCCGCCGTCGGCCGGTGTCCTGATGTCGATCCTCGGACACCGGCCGGCGACTACGCGAGGCGTGTTGGGCCGATAGTGATCATCTCTTTCGTACGACGACGAAGTCGGCGAGCGCCGTGAAGGAGTCGCGCACCCGGCCGGGCATGTCGACGGCGTCGAGGGCTTCGATGGCGATGGTGTGCTGACGGCGCGCTTCCTCCGCTGTCCAGTCGCGGCCGCCGGCCTGCTCGATGAGAGCAGCGCGGGCCGCGAACTCCTCCTCGGAGAAGTTCTCGAAGTCGCTGCTCTTGGCGTCCGCGGCGAGGATCTCGCCGAGCTGCTCGGAGGCGGAGCCGCCGGCCGCGAGGGCGGCGACGACCGGCAGGGACTTCTTGCGCTGGCGCAGGTCGCTCCAGGTCTGCTTGCCGGTGGCCTCCGGGTCGCCCCAGATGCCGAGCAGGTCGTCGATGGCCTGGAAGGCGAGGCCGAGGTGGTAGCCGTACCGTTCCAGCGCGTCGGCGGTGGCGTCGTCCGCGCCGCCGAGGACCGCGCCGATGGAGCTGGAGGCGGCGAGCAGCGCGCCGGTCTTGTTGCCCTCCATCTCCAGGCACTCCTCGACGCTGACCCGGTCGCGGTGCTCGTAGGAGATGTCCTGCGCCTGGCCGTCGATCAGGGCGCGGGTGGCGGTGGTGAGCCGGCGGGTGGCGCGGCCGGCCTCGACGGTGCCGAGCTCCAGCAGGATCTCGTTGGCCAGGGCGAACAGGGCGTCGCCGACCAGGATGGCCTGGGCGGGACCGTGCACCTTCCAGACGGTGTCGCGGTGCCGGCGCTGCTCGTCGCCGTCCATCAGGTCGTCGTGGAGCAGCGAGAAGTTATGGACGAGTTCGACGGCGACGGCGCCGGGGATGCCCACCTCGGGCCCGGCGCCGGTGACCTCTGCGGAGAGCACGGCGAGCGCGGGACGCACGGCCTTGCCGCCGTCGCCGGCGGCCGGGTTGCCGGCGGCGTCGATCCAGCCGAAGTGGTAGGCGGCGACGGTGTCCATGGGTGACGCCAGCCGGTCCACGGCCGCACGCAGGACCGGAGTGGCCAGGGTGCGGCCGCGCTCCAGCAGCGCGGTCACGTCCACCGCGGCCCGTGGGGCGGGCGTCGAGGCCGGGGGCACAGTGGGCACAGTCTCTCCTCTTGTTGCGGTACCGGGGGTGCGGGGACCTGCCGCGAGCTCCTGATCGGGCATCACGCCGCCTCCTCGAACTCGAAGAGGTGGCGGGGACGGGGCCGGCCCAGGGCACTGAGGGCGGCGTCCGCCGCGCTCACTCCACTGCGGACCGCACTCTCCATGGTCGCGGGCCACCCGGTGGCGGTCCACGCTCCGGCCAGGTACAGGCCGGGGGCCTTGGTGCGGGCGCCGGGCCGCAGCCGCCCGACGCCGGGGGTGGGGGCGAACGTGGCCGCGCGCTCCCGGGTTACGAAGAAGTCCTTCACCACGGCGCCCCGGGTACCCGGAATCAGCCGCTCCAGCTCCGGCAGATAGCGCTCGCGGAGTTCGGCGACCGGCAGATCGATCTCTCCGTGCGCGGCCGACTGGGAAAGCGCCAGGTACTGACCCTCGGTCAGCCCGGAGGCGTCGGTGCGGTCGAAGACCCACTGCACGGGCGTGCCGAGGGCCGCGAAGAAGGGGCGCGCGAGCACCTTGCGGTCGTAGACGACATGGACGTTGAGGATCGGCGCGGTGCCGATGTCCAGCAGTTGCCCGGGCGCGTCGAGGGCACCCGGCGGCAGCAGGTCGTGGGCCTCGCGCTGGGGTACGGCGAGGACGAGCGCGTCGGTTTCCAGGTTCTCGCCGGGAACCTGAACGCTCCACGTGCCGCTTTCGTTGGTAGAGACGGAGGTGACGCGTGTACGGACCTCGGTACGGACGCCCGCGGAGTCGAGCGCCTTGCGGGCCAGCCGGTCGTGCAGTTCGCCCAGCGGGACACGGGCCCAGCCGATGTCGGCCGCGCCCGGGTCGGACAGCAGACCGGTCTTGAACACCATCGCGGCGAGCCCCAGCGAGGCGTCGCCCGCGACCGCGTTGAGGGTGGCGACCCCGACCAGGTCCCACAGGGCCTCGACGGCGCGCGCCGACTGGCCGTGCGCGGCCAGCCAGCTGCCGAAGTCCTGGGTGTCCAGGGTCGGATCGGCGAGGTCGAGCCCCTTCAGCGCGAGCGCGGCCCGCCCGACCGCGGCGCGCTCGGCGAGCGAGAGGTGCGGATAGACGGCCAGGCTGCGCCCCAGATGGAGGGGGACGGGCAGCGGGTCGCGCCGCAGCCGGCCGAGCCGCCTGCCCTCGGGCTTGGCGACGTCGACGACGGGCACGTCCAGGCGGTCCTGCAGCGGTGCCAGCGCCGCGCCCTCGATCCGGTCGAGGAACCAGCGGTAGGCGGTGCAGCAGCGCAGGTACACGTGCTGGCCGTTGTCGACGGTCAGTTCGCCGCGCTGGAAGGAGAAGGCGAGGCCGCCCAGCCTGGGCCTGCCTTCGAGCAGGGTGACGCGGACGCCGGCGTCGGCGAGCGCGAGCGCCGCGGTGATCCCGGCGAGCCCGCCACCGACCACGACGGCACTGCGGCCTGCCGCACCCTCTTCTCCCGCGGTGGCGTGCTGCTGTGCGGGGCGTGAGCCGTCGCTCATCGTGCGTCCTTCCATGCGTGGCGAGCGTGCAGGTTGAACGGTGCACGGTCGGCCGTCGCAGTCAGGGACGCCACGCCGCAGCGGAGGGTTGCCTGCCGCATGTCTCCTGGTTCGGTGAGGTCCATCAGGGGCGCCTCCTGACGGAACGCGGGGAGACGTGGCGGGTCACATGCCGGGTGTCCAGACCGGACAGTCCGCGTACGGCGACATAGGCCTTCTCGCGTCCGGGCAGCGAGACCCGGCCGCGCAGCACGGCCTCCGGGTCGCGCTCGATGCGGTCCAGCAGCCGGCGGTAGATGCCGGCCATGGCGGCCACGCAGGCGCCGCTGCGCCGGTCGAGCATGGGGAGCAGCCGGTAGCCCTCGGCGAAAAGGGCGCGGGCCCGACGCACTTCGAAGTGCACGAGGCCCGCGAAGTCGGAGCCCTCCGGTGGCGTCGGCCCGTGGAACCCGGCCGAGCAGCCGAACTTGGCGAGGTCGTCGGCGGGCAGATAGGTACGGCCGCCGGCCGCGTCCTCGCGGACGTCTCTGAGGATGTTGGTGAGCTGCAGGGCGAGGCCGAGGGTGTCCGCGTACTCGGGTGCGCGCTCGGCGCCGCGCGCTCCCGGTTCGGTGCCGAACACGCCGAGCGAGAGCCGGCCGATGGCACCGGCGACACACCGGCAGTAGACCTTCAGGTCGTCCCAGGTCTCGTAGGTCTCGCCGCGTACGTCCATCTGGACGCCGTCGATGAGCTCGTCGAGGCCGCCGAGCGGGACCGGGAAGACGCGCGCGGCATGGGCGAGCGCGACGGCGACCGGATCGGTGTCGTCCTCCTCGACCTGGTCTTCCCGGACCCGGGCGAGCAGCGCCCTGGTGTCCTCGAGCCGCTTCAGCTTCACCTCGTCGGCCAGGTCGCCGTCGCCGATGTCGTCCACGCGCCGGGAGAACGCGTACAGCGCCGACATGGCGCGGCGCTTGGGCGTGGGCAGCAAGCGGATGCCATAGGCGAAGTTGCGTGCCTGCTGCCCGGTGACGGTCTCGCAGTAGCTGTAGGCGGCGAGTACCGGTGCGGACACATGCGACGGAGAATCCACGGTCCGGATCACCCCTCTCCTCGCAGGATCACGCCCGCCTCACGCAGCAACTGGAGCTTGCGGGGTCGGGGCGGGCCGGGAAGGACGTCGTATTCGGCGGCGGCGATCGCCCGGATCGCCGCCCTTCCCCCCGCCACGAACCCCGCGAGCAGCAGCTTCAACCTGCCGTGGACGCTACCCACCAGGGGGGCGCCTTCATTCAGCAGATCGCGGGCGCGTTGTGCTTCGTATGCAACCAGGGCGCGCACCGATGCGCTCGCGGTTTTTGCGCCAAGATCCGTTTCCTGGACGTGAAAGCGCTTCATGTCCGCGGCCGGGAGGTAGATCCGGTCACGGCCGAGGTCCTCGGCGACGTCCTGGAGGTGTTCCACGATCTGCAACGCGGTGCAGATCGCGTCGGAGAGCCGGATCCGCTCGGGGGTCGAGGTGCCGGTGACGGCGAGGACGAGGCGGCCGACGGGGTTGGCGGACAGTTCGCAGTAGGCGCGGAGGTCGTCGTAGGTCTCGTAACGGGTGACGAGCTGGTCCTGGCGGTTGGCGGCGATCAGGCCG
The DNA here is from genome assembly GCF_040298985.1 of Streptomyces sp. NPDC001093. Taxonomy (NCBI): domain Bacteria; kingdom Bacillati; phylum Actinomycetota; class Actinomycetes; order Kitasatosporales; family Streptomycetaceae; genus Streptomyces; species Streptomyces sp. NPDC001093. The sequence goes on from NZ_JBEPBF010000052.1 coordinate 44,112, forward strand.
AGGAAGGGCTCGGGGGTGAGGGAGCGGCGGCGGACGGTGGGCTGGAGGCGGCGCAGCAGGGGGTGGCGCGGGGTGCCGTCGAAGACGCGGCGCAGGTCGGTCTCGAAGGCGTCGAGAAGGAGCAGGCGGTCCTCGGCCTCGGCCGGCGACACGCCGAGCAGCCGGGCGTCGGTGCCGCCGGGGGCGAGGTCGCCGTCACCGATGTCGTCGACGAGGCGGGCGAAGCCGTAGACGGCCATGAGGTCGGCGCGCCAGGCCCTGGGCAGGAAGAAGGGGGCCACGGGAAAGTTCTCGCTCGTGGCCTTGTCGAGGGTGGCGCGTTCCGGGTCCTGCGCCGTCTCGGTGGCCGTCATCGGACGCTGCCCGGCGCGGGGACGGCACATGCTGCGTTGAGCTGGGGAGTTTCCGTAGCCATTGCCGTCACATCTCCCGTTCTACACTGCCGATCCAATACACACTATTTCGGACACGCCGCCCGGCAATTCGCGGGGTCGCCCTGGTGTGGGGTGTCGCGCATTATCACCCCACTTGCCGCTTTCCGGCACCGGTACAGCTTACGTTGTACAACGCAGCGAGGTTCGTCGGGGTGTCCCGCACATCACAACAACACACCGATTGGCGCCAAGATTCCCCACGCCAACCGGAGTTGACGGTTCCTTTGCGGACGCGGGGCCCCGCCGGACGGCTTCCGGCGGGGCCCTGGCCGAAACGGGCTACTTGCCCGTGAACTTCTCGTACTCCTTCAAAACCTCGTCGGTCGGTCCGTCCATGCGCAGCTCCCCCCGCTCCAGCCACAGGACGCGGTTGCAGGTGTCGCGGATGGACTTGTTGTTGTGACTGACCAGAAACACCGTGCCGGCCTCCTTGCGCAGTTCCCGGATGCGTTCCTCTGAGCGCATCTGGAATTTGCGGTCACCCGTCGCCAGCGCTTCGTCGATCATCAGGACGTCGTGATCCTTGGCGGCGGCGATGGAGAACCGGAGCCGGGCGGCCATACCGGAGGAGTACGTGCGCATCGGAAGGGTGATGAAGTCGCCCTTCTCGTTGATCCCCGAGAAGTCGACGATCTCCTGGTAGCGCTCCTTGATCTGCTCCCGGGACATCCCCATGGCGAGACCGCCCAGGATGACGTTCCGCTCACCGGTCAGGTCGTTCATCAGCGCCGCGTTGACGCCGAGCAGCGAGGGCTGGCCGTCGGTGTAGACCTTGCCCTTCTCTGCGGGCAGCAGGCCGGCGATGGCGCGCAGCAGCGTGGACTTGCCCGAGCCGTTGGAGCCGATCAGGCCGATGGCCTCGCCGCGGTAGGCCACGAAGGACACGCCGCGCACCGCGTGCACCTTGCGCACCCCGCGTGCCGCGTCACCGGAACCTCGCTTCAGGATGCGGCTCAGAGCGGCCGTCGCGCTGCCCTTGCCGGACCCGGCGCCGTTGACGCGGTAGACGATGTGCAGGTCGTCCGCGATGACCGTGGGCCGACGCTCCCCGGTGTGCGCCTCGGCGTGCCGCTCGGCGGCGGTCTGCTCAGCCACGGCCGTACCTCTCCTCCGCCTTCCAGAAGTACACGAAGCCGCCGGCGAAGACGACCACGGCCCAGAACAGCGCGATGGCCCACACGTGCGGCGGCAGGTTGGAGGCGCCGTAGCCGTCGATCAGCGCGTAGCGCATCAGGTCCATGTAGATCGCGGCCGGGTTGACCTGGAGCAGCCGGACCGCGATCTCGGAGCGGCCCTCCATGATCTTGCTGATGGAGAACATCACGCCGGAGGTGTACATCCAGGTGCGCAGGATGAACGGCATGAGCTGGGCGAGGTCCGGCGTCCTGGCGCCCATGCGGGCCACGATCAGCGCGAGCCCGGTGTTGAACAGGAACTGCAGCACCAGCACCGGCACGATCAGCAGCCAGGCGAGGCTCGGGTAGCTGCCGAAGCCGATCGCCACGACGAACATCACGATCATCGAGAACAGCAGCTGCTGGAGCTGCTGCAGCGAGAAGGAGATGGGCAGCGAGGCCCGCGGGAAGTGCAGGGCGCGTACCAGGCCCAGGTTGCCGGAGATCGCACGGACACCCGACATGACCGAGCTCTGCGTGAAGGTGAACACGAACACGCCCGTGACCAGGAACGGGATGTACACGTCCTGGGACAGGCCACGGCTCGCGTGCAGGATCACGCCGAAGATGAAGTAGTACACGCCCGCGTTCAGCAGCGGCGTCGCCACCTGCCACAGCTGGCCGAGCTTGGCCTGGCTGTACTGCGCCGTCAGCTTCGCCTGGGAGAAGGCGAGGACGAAGTGGCGCCGCCCCCACAACTGGCGGACGTACTCGGGCAGCGAGGGACGGGCGCCGCTCACGGCGAGCCCGTACTTGGCGGCGAGCTGCGCCGCCGTCAGTCCCTCGTCGGGCGACGGTATCGCGCTCGCCGCGACACCGCCGTCATGGGTTGTGTGACTCACGAGTGGAAATCCGGACTCTCTCGGGTAAGAAGCTTGCTCTCTTCGGGTAAGAGAAGCTTCTCAGATCACCCGGGGACGGCCCAGCCGGGTCGGTCAGATCACCGGAGGCCGGCCGAGCCGGGTCAGCCGCCACACCGTGCGCCAGCGCATCGGGCGGCGCGGACCGCACGGAGCGGTCCAGCCCTCCTTGAACCCGCCGAACCACGCCTTCAGGGCGGGTCCGGAGGGGCGGCGCAGCAGGGTGAGCAGCAGCCAGACCCCGAGGTAGACGGGAACCAGCAGAACGGGGAGGTTGCGCCGGGCCAGCCAGACGCGGTTGCGGGCGACCATGCGGTGGTAGACCGCGTGCCGCGAGGGCGCGGTCGTCGGGTGGTACAGCACCATGTCCGACCGGTAGTCGATCATCCAGCCGGCATCGAGGGCCCGCCAGGCCAGGTCGGTCTCCTCATGGGCGTAGAAGAACTCGTCCGGCAGGCCGCCGACCTCGGCGAAGACCCGGGTGCGGACGGCGTTGGCGCCGCCGAGGAAGGTGGTGACCCGGGAGGAGCGCATCGGGTCGGAGGCGCGCAGCCGGGGCACATGGCGGCGCTGGGTCCGACCGGTCTCCGGGTCGGCGATGCGGAAGCTGATGATGCCGAGCTCGGGGTCGGCCTCGAAGGCCTCGCGGCACAGCTGGGCGGTGTCGTGGCGGGCGAGCAGACCGTCGTCGTCGAGGAAGAGCAATATGTCGACATCCCGGCCGCCGGGCCCGAAGGCCTCTATGCCGACGTTGCGGCCGCCGGGGATGCCCAGGTTCTCCGGCAGCTCGATCGTCCGTACGCCCTCGGGCACGTCCGGGACCGGCGAGCCGTTGCCGACGACGACCACCTCGACGGGGTCGCCGTCCTGCTTGGCGACCGAGTCGAGCAGGGCCCGCAGTTCCTCGGGCCGGTTGCCCATGGTGATGATGACGGCGCCGACCCGCATGGCCGCGCTCACTTCAGCCTGCTGGAGGCGAGGATGGACACCAGGTGCAGCAGGGTCTGCAGCAGCGCGATGCCGGCCAGCACCGCGACACCCAGCCGGGAGAAGTACAGGTCGCCGCGCACCTGGTCGACGATCGCCAGGACCAGGATCAGCAGGGACGCCTCGATGCCCAGGATCAGCCGGTGGAACTTCAGGGCGGCGGCGGCACGGCGGGCCAGCGCCATGCCGGAGGAGCGCATCTCGGCGGCGGCCTCCTTGACCGGCGGCTTGCCGGCCTGGTGGCGGGCGACGCCGACCAGGTCGGTCTCGGCCTTGATGAGAATGGCGCCGAGGGCGGCCAGCGTGCCGAGGAAGGCCCACAGCCAGTCGATACGGCCGCCGCCCCACAGGTCGGCGGCGCGCAGGCCGAAGCCGGTGAGCACCGCGGCGTCGGTCAGGTAGGCGCCGACCCGGTCCAGGTAGACGCCGTTCAGCGAGTACTGCTTCTTCCAGCGCGCGATCTCGCCGTCGACGCAGTCCAGCAGCAGGTACATCTGGACGCACACCACGCCGAGCACGGCGCCCGGGATCCCCGGCACCAGGAGTGCCGGGGCCGCGAGCACGCCGAAGACGGTCATCAGGTACGTGAGCTGGTTGGGCGTGACCCTGGTGTTGACCAGGTAGCGGTCGACCCGCAGGGACACCTCGCGCATGTAGAGGCGTCCCATCCAGTGCTCACCGCTGCGCCGGTCCTTCACCCCCGCGGGGTGGACGACCGGACGGAGTTCAGCTACCGATGGCCTTGACATAGTCGGCGTAGGTGTCCTTGATCTGGTTCGTCTTGAGGTCGAGGTGTTCGAGGATCGTGTAGCGGCCGGGGCGGGTCTCCGGGGCGAACTCCACCGCGCGCACGAACTCGTCCACGGTGAAGCCAATCTCCTCCGGCAGCACGGGCAGCCCGTGCCGGCGCAGCACCTCGGCCGTGTGGACCGCCTCCTCGTGCGCCCCGCGCAGGTACATCGCGAAGGCCGCGCCCAGTCCGCACTGCTCGCCGTGGGCGGCCGCCCGCTTGGGGAACAGCAGGTCGAAGGCGTGGTTGATCTCGTGGCAGGAGCCGGAGGACGGCCGGGAGTCGCCGGAGATGGACATCGAGATACCGCTGAGGACCAGCGCCTCGGCGAGCACCTGGAGGAAGTCGTTGTCGCCGATGCCACCGGGGTGCCGCAGCACCGCCTCGCCCGCCTGGCGGGCCATGGCCGCGGCGAGACCGTCGATCTTCTCGCCGTTGACCCGGTTCGACAGCTCCCAGTCCGCGACCGCGTTGATGTTGGAGATCGCGTCGCCGATGCCGGCCCGGACGAAGCGGGCCGGTGCCTCGCGGATCACGTCCAGGTCGATGACGACCGCGATCGGGTTCGGCACACCGTAGGAGCCGCGCCCGGCGTCGTTGTCCAGCGTCGCCACCGGCGAGCACAGGCCGTCGTGCGCGAGGTTCGTCGGCACGGCGACCAGGGGCAGGCCGACTCGGGCCGAGGCGAACTTGGCGCAGTCGATGATCTTGCCGCCGCCGAGCCCGACCACCGCGTCGTAGTGGCCGGACTTCATCTCGCCGGCCAGCCGGATCGCGTCGTCGAGGGTGCCGCCGCCGACCTCGTACCAGGAGGCACCCGGCAGCGAGGGGGCGATGCGCTCGCGCAGCTTGGCGCCGGAACCGCCGCTGACGGCGATGGCGAGCCGGCCGGACTGCGCGATGCGCTCGTCGGCGAGGACGCCGGCCAGGTCGTCCAGGGCACCCGGGCGGATGTCCACGACGACCGGTGAGGGAATCAGCCGGGTCAGTAGCGGCACGAGATCTCCCGTCCCTTGGCGAGGTCGTCGTGGTTGTCGATCTCGACCCACTGGACGTCACCGATCGGCGCCACGTCGATCCGGAAGCCGCGGTTGACCAGCTCCTGGTACCCGTGCTCGTAGAACTGCTGCGGGTCGGCCTCCCAGACCGTCTTCAGCGCGTCGGCCAGCTCGGGGGCGGCGTCGCCCTCGATGAGCGTGACGCCGATGTACTCGCCGGTGGCCTCGGCCGGATCCATCAGCTTGGTGATCTTCGTCATGCCCTTCTCGGGGTCGACGACGACCTTCATCTCCTCGTCCGCGAGGGACTTCACGGTGTCCAGCGCGAGGATGATCTTCTTGCCTTCGCCACGGGCGGCGAGCAGGGTCTTCTCGACGGAGACCGGGTGCACGGTGTCGCCGTTGGCGAGGATCACGCCGTCCTTGAGGGCGTCCCGGCCGCACCACAGGGAGTAGGCGTTGTTCCACTCCTCGGCCTTGTCGTTGTCGATGAGGGTGAGCTTCAGGCCGTACTTCTGCTCCAGGGCCGCCTTGCGCTCGTACACGGCCTCCTTGCGGTAGCCGACGATGATCGCGACCTCGGTCAGGCCGACCTCGGCGAAGTTGGCGAGGGTGAGGTCCAGCACGGTCGGCTCGCCCTCCACGCCCGCGGGCCCCACCGGCACCAACGCCTTGGGCAGGGTGTCGGTGTAGGGGCGCAGACGCCGTCCGGCGCCGGCTGCCAGCACGAGGCCGATCATGCGGGTTCTCCTTCATCGTGTACGGCTGGGGCCCCTGCGGAGACCCAGAAACGGATGCTCTCGACGAGCACCACGAGGGCAACGGCCACGGCGAGGACCGTGAGCGCGACCGTGAACTGCGAGGCGGTGAGGAGCGCGGCAAGGACGGTGACGAACAGCGTCCGCCCTTCGTGCCCCCCGATGGCACGCACCAGCCAGGCCGGGGGCGCGCCGGCGTTGCCGCGGATGCGGTACACCGTGTCGTAGTGATGGTAGGCGACGGCGGCCACCAGGCCGAAAGCCGCAGGAAGGGCACCGTTTACCGCTGCTTTACCGGCCAGGGCGAGCACGGTGCCGTACTCGGCGGCCCGGAAGAAGGGCGGGACCAGCCAGTCGAGGGCGCCCTTGAGCGGGCGGGAGAGGGCGAGGGCCGAGGCGAGGACGTAGAGCAGGGCGCCGAGCACCGGCAGGAGCGAGCCGGGGCCGGTGAGGGCGGAGCAGGCGACGACCGCGGCGCCGCCCAGGAACGCGACCGCAGGCACGGCGAGACCGCGCAGACCCCGCCTCACCACCCGCCGTACGGCATCGCCGAGCGGACCGGAGTCGGTGAGGTCCGCCAGCGCCCGGGCGGCCCGGTCGGTGCGCCGGGCCTTGCGGGTCAGCGAGCGCAGTACGCGTCCGGCCGTGGTGTAGGTCGCCGCGCAGGCGCAGCCGACGAGCAGCGCGTAGAAGGTGATGCGCGGGGTGGTGGCCGCGGTGAGGACCGCGATCAGCGCCCAGCGTTCGCCGATGGGCAGCACGATCATCCGCCGTAGCCACACCGTCCAGCCGACGCTGTCGAGCCTGCCGGAGAGGGCGGCGGTGGGGCTGGTGTTGGCGGTGGCGTCGTGGTTGGCCTCGTTGAAGGAGAAGTCGACCACATGCCGGCAGGTCTGCAGGACCATCGCGCCGAGGGCGAGGGCCCACACGTCGTCATGGCCGCCGCCCCGGGCCGCTCCCAGCGCCAGGCCGGCGTAGTAGGCGTACTCCTTGGCCCGGTCGAAGGTGGCGTCGAGCCAGGCACCGAGCGTGGAGTACTTCAGGGCGTAGCGGGCGAGCTGGCCGTCGGTGCAGTCCAGCACGAAGGAGGCGATCAGCAGCACGCCGGCCGCGACGAAGCCGACGCGGGTGCCGGTGGCCGCGCAGCCCGCGGCTATCAGGGCGGTGAGCAGGGAGGCCGTGGTGACCTGGTTCGGGGTCAGGCCGCGACGGGCGCACCAGCGGGCGAGGTGGCGCGAGTAGGGGCTGATGAAGAACGTGGTGACGAAGCCGTCGCGGGACTTCACCGCCGACTTCAGGCGTACGGCCTCCTCGTCGACGGCGGCGACGGCCTGCCGTGCCTCGTTGCGGGCCTGCGGGTCGGCGGGGACCGCGGCGACCAGAGTGCCCAGCTCCGGCCGGTGCACCTCGCAGCCGTCGACGTCGAGGGCGGTGACGACGCACTCGGCGAGGCTGTCCACGGCGAGCGCGATGCCGCCGCCGACGGAGTTCTCGCGGGCCACGGCCCGGGTCAGCGCCTGCCGGGCCTCCGGCTGTGCGGTGACGGCGCCGGGGATCGCGGAGAGCGGGAAGCGCGGGTCGCCCAGACCGAGGCGCAGGGCGTGCCGGTGGCCGACGAAGCGGGCGTCGACCAGGGCCACCCGGTCCTCGGCGGGTGCGGCGGCGAGCAGGGTCTCCGCCTCGGCGGCGTCCGCTGCCATCCGGACGTCGAAGCCGAGCGACCGCAGATCGTTCTCGAGCGACGATCCGGGGACCGGCTGACCGGTGACGATGGCGGTCGGCAACCGAACTCACTCCCTGGGCGCCGGCGCGGTGGCACCGGTCTCGTGCGTGATGGGGCGCCCTGCCAGCGGCACCCGGGCGGCATGTCGGCAGAGGCTATCGGATGGGCGGGAGCCCCTGTTCACCGGCCGTTCACGGCCCGGCCCACGGAGCCAGCCCCGGCCTTTGCCGCGATCATCATCGGGGATCGGGGGCCCGGCCACAAACCCGGCGGCCCAGAACCGGGCGAAGCGCCCGGAAGGCGCACGGGGCCGAAACCATGCGGCTACCGCCGCGTGGGCGCGACCGGCCACACACGACCCGCACCCCGCACACGGCATCGCCTCCCGAGCGCTGCCCCGCATAGGCTGAACAACCATGACGTGGCTGATCACCGGCGGAGCCGGATACATCGGGGCGCATGTGGCACGGGCCATGACCGGCGCCGGAGAGAAGGTCGTGGCCCTGGACGACCTGTCGGCGGCGGTGCCCGCGCGGCTGCCCTCGGACGTCCCGCTGGTCGAGGGCTCGACGCTGGACGGGGACCGGCTGAAGCGGGTCTTCCAGGAGTACGGCGTGACCGGCGTCGTGCACCTCGCGGCACGCAAGCAGGTCGCCGAGTCGGTGGCGCAGCCCACCCGCTACTACCGGGAGAACGTCGGCGGACTGGCCACGCTGCTGGACGCGGTCGCCGGGGCGGGCATCCGCCGGCTGGTGTTCTCCTCTTCGGCGGCGGTGTACGGCAACCCGGACGTGGACCTGATCACCGAGGACACCCCGTGCGCGCCGGTGAACCCCTACGGCGAGACCAAGCTGGCCGGTGAGTGGCTGGTACGGGCGGCCGGGAAGGCACACGGAATCTCCACGGTGTGCCTGCGCTATTTCAACGTGGCGGGTGCGGCGGCGCCGGAACTCGCGGACACCGGCGTGTTCAACATCGTGCCGATGGTCTTCGACCGGCTCACCCGCGACGAGGCCCCGCGGATCTTCGGTGACGACTATCCGACGCCGGACGGCACCTGCATCCGCGACTACATCCATGTGTCCGACCTCGCCGAGGCCCACCTCGCCGCGGCGCACCGGCTCGCCGACGGCTCCCTGTCCGGCGACCTGACGCTGAACATCGGGCGGGGCGAGGGCGTCTCGGTGCGCGAGCTGATCACGGTCATCGGGGAGGTCAGCGGCGACCGCCGGGAGCCGCTGGTGGAACCGCGCCGGCCGGGGGACGCGCCGCGCGCGGTCGCCTCGGCCGAGCGGGCCGCCGAGGAGCTGGGCTGGCGGGCCGGGCGCGGGGTGCGCGAGATGGTGGAGTCGGCCTGGCAGGGCTGGCAGCTGCACCACGGGCACTGAGCCGCCGGGCCGGTACGCCTGAGCCGCCTGGCCGATACACCTGGGCCGCCTGGCCGATACACCTGATCCAGGGGGCCGAGCCTGCGGGCCGCGCCGGGGGCCGCGCCGGGGGCCGCGCCGCACCCACCCTGACCTGCGTAACGTTTCCGCAGGTCAGGGCACATGACAACGGTGTTCAATGCCGCGTTGCCCTATACCCCCCACCCGTAGTTCACTGGGGCCTGCCGAACGGATACGGAAGGGCGGATGTCATGGGGGCAGGGCACGACCACGGGCACGCGCACAGCCACGCGCCACCCACGGGTACGGCCGCGGCAGCGTACCGGGGGCGGCTGCGGATCGCGTTGGGCATCACGCTCACGATCATGGTGGTGGAGGTCGTCGGCGGCCTGACCGCGGACTCCCTGGCGCTGATCGCGGACGCGGCGCACATGGCGACCGACGCGGTGGGCCTCGTCATGGCGCTGCTCGCGATCCACTTCGCCAACCGCCCGCCGAGCACCAACCGCACCTTCGGTTACGCCCGCGCCGAGATCCTCGCCGCCCTGGCCAACTGTGTGCTGCTGCTCGGGGTCGGCGGCTACGTCCTGTACGAGGCCATCGAGCGGTTCATGACGCCCGCGGAGACCCGCGGCGGCCTGATGATCGTGTTCGGTCTGATCGGCCTGGTGGCGAACTCGGTCTCACTGACCCTGCTGATGCGCGGGCAGAAGGAGAGCCTGAACGTGCGCGGCGCCTTCCTGGAGGTCGCCGCCGACGCGCTGGGCTCGTTCGCGGTACTGGTCTCGGCGGCGGTGATCCTGACCACCGGCTGGCAGGGCGCCGACCCGGTCGCCTCGCTGGTCATCGCCGTGATGATCGTGCCGAGGACCCTGAAGCTGCTGCGCGAGACGCTGGACGTGCTGCTGGAGGCGGCTCCGAAGGGCGTCGACATGGCCGAGGTGCGGGCGCACATCCTGGCGCTGGACGGCGTGGAGGACGTACACGACCTGCACGCGTGGACGATCACCTCGGGCATGCCGGTGCTGTCGGCGCATGTGGTGGTCAGCTCGGACGTGCTCAGCGCCATCGGCCACGAGAAGCTGCTGCACGAGCTGCAGGGCTGCCTCGGCGACCACTTCGACGTGGCGCACTGCACCTTCCAGCTGGAGCCGGGCGGGCACGCGGAGCACGAGGCACGGCTGTGCCACTGACGGGGTCGCACAACCGTTCGACACCCGGCCCGGACGGTTCCGTGATCTCCTGACCGGGCACGATGATCTACCGGGTCCACCTTCCGGTGCCGCGCCGCGCGCGGACGTGTGGGGAAGTGCCGGGAGTGCCGGATTCGTACGGCAGACTTGGGGTGCGAAGACCGAGGCGAAGGATGGGTATGCCGATCACACCTGCCACCGCGACGCACAGCTCGTCGAATGGCACCGCAGAGGCGATTTTGCTGGAACTGGTCGACGAGAAGGGTGTGACGATCGGCACGGCGGAGAAGCTCGCCGCCCACCAGCCCCCGGGACAGCTCCATCGCGCGTTCTCGGTGTTCCTCTTCGACGAACAGGGTCGGCTGCTGCTCCAGCAGCGGGCGCTCGGCAAGTACCACTCCCCCGGTGTGTGGTCCAACACCTGCTGCGGCCACCCCTACCCGGGCGAGGCGCCGTTCGCGGCCGCGGCCCGGCGCACGTACGAGGAGCTCGGCGTGTCCCCGTCGCTGCTGGCGGAGGCGGGTACGGTCCGCTACAACCACCCGGACCCGTCCTCGGGCCTGGTCGAGCAGGAGTACAACCACCTGTTCGTCGGCCTGGTTCAGGCACCGCTCGCGCCGCATCCGGAGGAGGTCGCCCAGACGGTCTTCGTGACGGCCGCCGAGCTGGCCGAGCGGCACGCCCGCGACCCCTTCTCGGCCTGGTTCATGACCGTCCTGGACGCCGCCCGCCCCGCGATCAGGGAGCTGACGGGCCCGTCCACAGGCTGGTGACCGGCGCCCCCGGCAGCACCGCGGGCCTGCGGCGCCAGGCGGTGTCGGCGGGCCTGCGGCACTACTCCATCTCGTCGGTGGGTCTGCGGCGCTACGACGGTTTCGGCGGGTCAGCGGCGGCACGACGGTGTCAGTGGGTCAGCGGCGCCACGACATCTGGTCGGCGGGCCTGCCGTTCAGTAGTCCCGCCGGCCGACGGGGCCACGGCAGTCTCGCGGATCTGCAGCGGGACGCAGGTTCGCGGCCCGGCAGTGCCGCGGCAGTCTCGCGACCCCGTGGGGCAACGGCACTCTCACCGGGCTCGGGGCCACGCAGTGTCACGGGAATGGGGTTCGGCAGCCTCGTCGGCCTCGGGGCCGCGGCACTCGCGGCCGTCTCGCGGGCGTGCTAGGGCAGCGTCGTGGGCTTGAGCGGGAGGGCGGCCCAGATGACCTTGCCGCCGCTCGCGGTGTGCTCGACGTCGACCGTCCCGCCCGCCTCCCGCGCCACCTCCCGGACCAGCAGCAGGCCCCGCCCACCGGTCTGACCGTGGTCGGCCTCCAGGGCGGTCGGGCGGTAGGGGTGGTTGTCCTCCACGGACACCCGCACCCACTCGGCCCCGACGGCGACCTCCACGGCCAGCATGGGCGACAGCAGCGCCGCGTGCCGTACCGCGTTGGTGACCAGCTCGGAGACGATCAGCAGCAGGCCGTACACCAGCTCGTCGGAGACCGGCACGCCCTGGCGCAGCAGCAGGTCCCGTACGGCGTGCCGGGCCTGCGGGACCGAGGCGTCCACCGCGGCGGCGGTGAACCGCCAGACGCCTTCGTACGGCAGTGGGTCGGGCGGCCGCTCGGCGCCCCACGCTGGGCACGGTCCGTCGCCGCGCCCGTGGTTGTCCATCGTCCGGTCGCCACCCTCGCGCTCGATTGTCACCACACGTCGAGTGTTGGTAACGACCCGCTCCGGCCCACAGGACTGAACACAAGTCAGCGAGTATCGAACGGTTTCTGACCGAGTGCGTATGACACGGTCACGTGTGTGGACTGTTCCTGTCGTCCCGGACGCCGGTTCGCGAACTAGTCGGGTCGTACGGGTTTGGGCTGCCCCTGTTCGGAGACGAGACCGACGACACGGCGCCCACCGTAGCCGGTGGCCACGAGGCCGAGGCCGTCGAAGAGCAGGGCGAGCGAGATGAAGGCGCCGATGACGTACTGGCTGCTGCTCGGCCAGGAGCCGAGGACCAGGATCCCGAGCAGCAGGTCGAAGGCGCCGAGGAGCAGGGTCCAGCCCAGCTGCGGTCCGCGCACGACCAGGCCGCCGACCAGCCGGAAGATCCCCGCGGAGAGAAACAGCAGCGCGGCGAACATGGTGAGCGCGGCGGCCGCGGCGTGCGGCAGGCGGATGACGACGACGCCGGCCGCGATGTTCAGGGCGGCGACGATGACACCGAGCCAGAAGAAGCTGGTGCCGCGGGCCTGGATCGCGTGCAGCAGACCGACGATCCCGCCGATCAGCAGCAGCCAGCCGAACAGCAGCATCGAGGTGAGCGTGGCGGCCGCGGTGTAGACGAGTCCGACGATGCCGGCGAGCACGAGGAGCACACCCAGTGCGGTGAGCCAGCTGAAGCCGCGGTGGAGTTTCGTCGCGCTGTCTCTGCGTGTGCCGGCCCTGGCCATCGCCGCCTCCTCGGTCCACGCCGTGCACCACCCCCCTCCCTTTTTGTCCCCATTGGTGAGGTTTCCTATCACGCGCGTGGGCCGACCCGCACCCTCCGCACGCGTCGGACCCCCCGATACGATCCGCGCATGGAGCCCCAGCTGTCGCACCGCATCGAAGGCGCTGTCGCCACCGTCGTCATCCAGAATCCGGCCAAGCGCAACGCCATGACCGCCGAGATGTGGCGGGCCCTCCCGCCGCTGCTGGACGAGCTGGCGCGCGACCCCGGCGTACGGGCGCTGGTGCTCACGGGTGAGGGCGGCACCTTCTGCGCGGGCGCGGACATCAGCACGCTGCAGGGCTCCCCGGAGGAGGCACAGGGACTCGCCGTGGCGGCCGAGGAGGCGCTCGCCGCGTTCCCCAAGCCGACCGTGGCCGCCGTGCGCGGGCACTGTGTGGGCGGCGGGGCACAGCTCGCCGCGGCCTGCGATCTCCGCCTGGCGGAGGAGGGCACGCTGTTCGGGGTGACTCCGGCGCGGCTCGGCATCGTGTATCCGGCCTCCTCGACCCGCCGCCTGGTCTCGCTGGTGGGGCCGGCCACCGCCAAGTACCTGTTGTTCACGGCCGAGTTGATCGACACCGGCCGGGCGCTGACCACCGGGCTGGTGGACGAGGTGCTGCCGGAGGGTGAACTGGACAAGCGGGTCGCGGAGTTGGCCCGGGTACTGGTCTCCCGTTCGCAGCTCACCCAGGCCGCCGCGAAGGAGTTCGCGGGCGGCCGTGCCGACCGGGACGCCCACTGGGCGCGGGCGGCCCGCGGCAACCTCGACACCGCGGAAGGGGTCGCCGCGTTCCTGGAGCGCCGGCAGCCGCGCTTCGGCTGGAGCGTGTCTACGTCAGGATGAAACGGCTCCGCGCCCGCAACTGCTCGACCAGACGGGCAGGGGCCTTGCGCGGGGAGCCGGCGGCGTAGGGCGGCTGCGGGTCGTACTCCGTGGCGAGCTGGAGGGCCTGGGCGTGTTCGTCGCCGGCGATACGGCCGGCCAGGGTGAGGGCCATGTCGATGCCGGCGGAGACACCGGCCGCGGTGACGTACTTTCCGTCTGCCACCACCCGCTCCTCGGCCGGTTCGGCGCCGAACCGCTTCAGCTGGTCGAGCGCCAGCCAGTGCGAGGTCGCGCGCCGGCCGTCCAGGAGGCCTGCGGCGGCCAGCAGCAGCGAGCCCGTGCACACCGAGGTGGTCCAGGTGCTGGTCGCGTCGGCATTGCGCAGCCAGTCCAGCAGGGGCCGGTGCTCCATCAGGTCGCTCTGCCCCGGGCCGCCCGGGACGACCACGAGGTCCGGCCGCGTGACCTCGGCCAGCGAGCGGTCGGCGACGACCCCGAGCGCACGGGTGTCGGTGCGGACGGGGCCGGTGCGCTCGGCGACGAACACGGTCTCGGCCCCGGGGAGGCGGGAGAGGATCTCGTACGGGCCGACGGCGTCGAGGGCGGTGAACCGGTCGTAGACGACGATGGCGATCTGCATGGTGGTCCCTTCGGTGGTCGCAGCGGCGTTGCGTGACGGGGTTCAGCGGTTTCAGCACGGCCGTTCGCGCCCGCTCAGCCCACCTGGGCGGGCAGGGGCCGATGCGGGCGTCCGTCGGCGATGGCCGGGCGGAAGCGGCGACGGTACTCGGCCGGGGCCGTGCCGAGGGTCTTGACGAAGGCGCGGCGCATGGCCTCGGGGGTGCCGTAGCCGCTGGCACGGGCGACCTCCTCGATGTTGTCGGGGGTGTCCTCCAGCAGGCGACGGGCGTGTTCCAGGCGGACCCTGTCGACGTAGCGGCCGGGGGTCATGCCGGTCTCCTCCCGGAAGGCGCGCGCGAAGTGGCGCGGTGACAGCCGGGCCCGGGCGGCGAGCGCCTCGACGGTCAGGTCACCCGCCGGGTGCTCGGTGATCCAGCGCTGGACCTCGCGCAGCGGAGCGCGCTGCGCGGTCTGCGCGGCGAGCTGGGCGCTGAACTGCGCCTGGTTGCCGGGCCGGCGCAGGAAGACGACCAGGTGCCGGGCGACGGCGAGCGCGACGTCCCGGTCCAGGTCCTCCTCGACCAGGGCGAGGGCCAGGTCGATGCCTGAGGTCACTCCGGCCGAGGTGGCGACGCGCCCGTCCCGGACGAAGATGGGCTCCGGGTCCACGGCGACCGCCGGGTGGTCGCGGGCGAGCTTGTCGCAGTAGGCCCAGTGGGTCGTCGCCCGTCGCCCGTCCAGGAGACCGGCGGCGGCGACCAGGATGGCGCCCGTGCACACCGAGACCAGACGCGGGACGCGCGGTCCGCGGGCGCGCAGCCAGTCGACCAGCCGGGGGTCGGGGTGGCGCGTGCCCTCGCCGCCCGGCACCAGCAGGGTGTGCGGGTCGGCGGCGGCGGTGAGCGCCTCGTCCGGCACGAGGGTCAGGCCGCTGGACGTGCGCACCGGGCCGCCGTCCAGGGAGGCCGTACGGATCCGATACGTGCCATGCGTGTGCTTCTCGGCGCCCGCGAACACCTCGAGCGGCCCGGTGACGTCGAGGCTCTGGACGCCGTCGAAGAGGACGAAGAGGAGCGTGCGCTGCGGCATGTCTCCGATTCTTCGCTGCCGGGCCGATGGCCGCAATGACGCGTTTCCCACCTTTTCTGCCATGCTCGCACATGAGGGCCCGCCGGTGCGATGCCCGGAGTCCGCCGCAGGCAAAAGCCGGGCCGGAGAAACGGCCCGGCGGCCCGCCGAGGGGCCGCCCTGATCCCCGGTTGTCGGTGTCACCTGCCACAATTGCCGCGCAACCTCA
Organism: Streptomyces sp. NPDC001093; assembly: GCF_040298985.1. Lineage (NCBI taxonomy): Bacteria > Bacillati > Actinomycetota > Actinomycetes > Kitasatosporales > Streptomycetaceae > Streptomyces > Streptomyces sp. NPDC001093. The sequence goes on from NZ_JBEPBF010000052.1 coordinate 59,634, forward strand.
GTGGAGAAGGCGGTACGGGATCGTGACGACACCCGGGTCCATCGAAGCAGGATCCATCGAAGGCAGGATCGCCGAGGAACTCGGCGTACGGGAGCGGCAGGTGAAGGCCGCGGTGGAACTGCTCGACGGCGGTTCGACGGTGCCCTTCATCGCCCGCTACCGCAAGGAAGCGACCGAGATGCTCGACGATGCGCAGCTGCGCACGATCGAGGAGCGGCTGCGCTATCTGCGGGAGCTGGAGGAGCGGCGGACCGCGATCCTGGAGTCGGTGCGCGAGCAGGGCAAGCTCACCGAGGAGCTGGAGGCCCGCATCCGCGGCGCCGAGACCAAGGCGCGGCTGGAGGACATCTACCTCCCGTACAAGCCCAAGCGGCGCACCAAGGCGCAGATCGCGCGCGAGGCCGGTCTGGAGCCGCTGGCGGAGGGCCTGCTGAGCGACCCGGCGGTGGAGCCGCTGGCGGCCGCCGCCGCGTTCGTGGACGCCGACAAGGGCGTCGCCGACCCGCAGGCCGCGCTGGACGGGGCGCGGGCGATCCTCACCGAGCGGTTCTCGGAGGACGCCGACCTGATCGGTGAGCTGCGCGAGCGCATGTGGGTGCGCGGGCGGCTGGCCGCGAAGGTGCGGGAGGGCAAGGAGGAGGCGGGCGCCAAGTTCGCCGACTACTTCGACTTCGCCGAGCCGTTCACCGAGCTGCCCTCGCACCGCATCCTCGCGATGCTGCGCGGCGAGAAGGAGGAGGTCCTCGACCTCGTCCTGGAGCCGGAGGAGCCGACGGAGGGTCCATCGTCGTACGAGGGCATCGTCGCGCACCGGTTCGCGATCGCCGACCGTGGCCGACCCGCCGACAAGTGGCTGACGGACACGGTCCGCTGGGCCTGGCGCACCCGCATCCTCGTCCACCTCGGCATCGACCTGCGGCTGCGGCTGCGCACGGCCGCGGAGGACGAGGCGGTGAACGTCTTCGCGGCGAACCTGCGCGACCTGCTGCTGGCCGCCCCGGCCGGCACGCGCGCGACGCTGGGCCTGGACCCCGGTTTCCGTACGGGCGTGAAGGTCGCCGTGGTCGACGCGACCGGCAAGGTCGTCGCCACGGACGTGATCTATCCACACGTCCCGGCCAACAAGTGGGACGAGGCCCTCGCCAGGCTGGCCCGGCTCGCGAAGGAGCACGCGGTCGAGCTGATCGCGATCGGCAACGGCACGGCCTCCCGCGAGACCGACAAGCTCGCCGGTGAACTGATCACCAAGCACCCGGAGTTGAAGCTCACCAAGGTGATGGTGTCCGAGGCGGGCGCGTCGGTGTACTCGGCCTCGCAGTACGCCTCGCAGGAACTGCCGGACATGGACGTGTCGCTGCGCGGCGCGGTCTCCATCGCCCGGCGGCTGCAGGACCCGCTGGCCGAGCTGGTGAAGATCGACCCGAAGTCGATCGGCGTCGGCCAGTACCAGCACGACCTGTCCGAGGTGAAGCTCTCCCGCTCGCTGGACGCCGTGGTGGAGGACTGTGTGAACGGCGTCGGCGTGGACGTCAACACCGCGTCCGTGCCGCTGCTCTCGCGGGTGTCGGGCATCTCCTCCGGTCTCGCCGAGAACATCGTGGCGCACCGGGACGCCAACGGCCCGTTCACGTCCCGCTCCGAGCTGAAGAAGGTGGCGCGGCTCGGCCCGAAGGCGTACGAGCAGTGCGCGGGCTTCCTGCGCATCCGCGGGGGCGACGACCCGCTGGACGCGTCCAGCGTGCACCCCGAGGCCTACCCGGTGGTCCGCCGCATGGTGAAGACCACGGGCCAGGAGGTCGCCTCCCTCGTCGGCAACACCGGTGTGCTGCGCTCGCTGCGGCCCGCCGACTTCGTGGACGACACGTTCGGTCTGCCGACCGTGACGGACATCCTGAAGGAGCTGGAGAAGCCGGGCCGCGACCCGCGTCCCGCCTTCAAGACGGCCACTTTCAAGGAGGGCGTGGAGAAGATCTCCGACCTGTCCGCCGGGATGGTCCTGGAGGGCGTGGTGACGAACGTGGCCGCGTTCGGCGCGTTCGTGGACGTCGGTGTCCACCAGGACGGCCTGGTGCACGTCTCGGCCATGTCCAAGACGTTCGTCAAGGACCCGCGGGATGTCGCCAAGCCCGGTGACATCGTCAAGGTGAAGGTCCTCGACGTGGACATCCCGCGCAAGCGGATCGCGCTGACCCTGCGCCTGGACGACGAGGCCGTGCCGCAGGGACAGGGCGGCGGCCGGCAGCAGCGTGGCGGCGGCGCCCGGCCGCC
>NZ_JBEPBF010000053.1:0-61023 GCF_040298985.1 Streptomyces sp. NPDC001093
CGCGGGTTCGCCGGCCGCGGACGGCGCCGCCCGCAGCGGGGAGCGCCCGCCCCGGAGCCGGGCCACCTGCTCGGCGAGCCGCTCGGCAGCGGTCTCCAGGTCGGCCGACGGAGTCTGCCCGCGCAGTTCGTCGGTCACGGCGAGCAGCGCGGCGAGGTGGCCGGCGAGCTGGATGTCCAGCTCCTCCTCGCGCGACCGGTGGGGGAAGTCGGAGGCGGTGCCGGCCCTTGTGCTGTGGACCGACGGGGTGCGGATCGGTTCGTACATGCGGATGGCCTCCTGTGCGCTGACAGGAAATCATCCTAGCTTGGATTTCGTCTAAAGTTGAGTCGTGTCACGGAATGAGATCCGCCGGCCACGGTCGGCTGCCCCGTCCGCTACGGCTGGCCGTAGCCGTCCAGGAAGTTCCCGATCCGGGTGATCGCGTCCCGCAGATCGCCGACCGACGGCAGGGTCACCACCCGGAAGTGATCCGGCTCGGGCCAGTTGAAGCCCGTGCCCTGGACGACCATGATCTTCTCCTGGCGCAGCAGGTCCAGGACCATCTGCCGGTCGTCCCTGATCTTGAAGACCTGGGGGTCGAGGCGCGGGAAGAGATACAGCGCGCCCTTGGGGCGGACGCAGCTGACGCCCGGGATCCGGGTCAGCAGCTCGTACGCGGTGTCCACCTGCTCCTTCAGTCGCCCGCCCGGCAGCACCAGGTCGTTGATGGACTGCCGTCCGCTGAGCGCGGCCACCACCCCGTGCTGCCCCGGCATGTTGGCGCACAGCCGCATGTTCGCCAGGATCGTCAGACCCTCGATGTAGGAGTCGGCGTGGGCGCGCGGGCCGGAGATCGACATCCAGCCGACCCGGTAGCCGGCCACCCGGTACGCCTTCGACATGCCGTTGAAGGTGAGGGTGAGCAGGTCCGGGGCGATCTTCGCGGTCGGGATGTGCGTGGCGTCGTCGTAGAGGATCTTGTCGTAGATCTCGTCGGAGCAGACCAGCAGGTTGTGCCGGCGGGCGATGTCGGTCAGGCCCTTCAGCACCGCCTCGTCGTACACCGCGCCCGTGGGGTTGTTGGGGTTGATGATGACGATGGCCTTGGTGCGGTCGGTGACCTTGCGCTCGACGTCGGCGAGGTCGGGCATCCAGTCGGACTGCTCGTCGCAGCGGTAGTGCACGGCCGTGCCGCCGGAGAGGGAGACGGCCGCCGTCCACAGCGGGTAGTCCGGGGCCGGTACGAGGACCTCGTCGCCGTCGTCCAGCAGCCCCTGCATCGCCATCACGATCAGCTCGGAGACGCCGTTGCCGATGAAGACGTGCTCGACGTCCGTCTCGATGCCGAGGGTCTGGTTGTGCATGACGACCGCGCGGCGGGCGGCCAGCAGCCCCTTGGCATCGCCGTAGCCGTGAGCCGTCGAGACATTGCGGAGGATGTCCTCCAGGATCTCCGGCGGGCACTCGAAGCCGAAGGCGGCCGGGTTGCCGGTGTTGAGCTTGAGGATGCGGTGTCCCGCCGCCTCAAGCCGCATGGCCTCCTCGAGAACCGGGCCCCGGATCTCGTAACAGACGTTGGCGAGCTTGGTCGACTGGATCACCTGCATGCCGTGAGCTTACGGCCCGGTAATGCCTCGTGGGTGGTGTTTTCCGACACGTGAGACGCATTGGTTTGTCCTGATATCTCCGTGGGCTGTCTCAGCGGTCACTTGCGTCCCTAGAATGCGGTGCCGCCGGGGCGCCCGGTCGCGCACGGCGCCGTGAGCGGGCGGGGAGGTACGGAGGGGATGGGGATGGGCGGCGGACACGGACGGAACGGCGGACCTGTACCGCGTCCTGCGCCCCAGGACCGGCCGGACGCGTACCCCGCGCAGCCGCTTCCGGCACTGCCGGACGGTGCTGTGCCGCATCCCCTCGCGGCTGCCCCGCCGGACGCGGCCCCGCCCAGCGTGTACCTCCCGCAGGCCCCGGTGCCGGCGTACGAGGAGTATGCCGACCCCGCCGCCGCCCATGGCTGGATGAACGCCTACGACGAGACCCGCGAGCTGCCTGCGCTGACCGAGCGGCCCGGCCCGGCCGGCGCCACCCGGCCGACACAGCCGACCCGGTTCGAGCCGGTCGAGCCGGTCGGCCCGACCGGCCCGGCCGGCCGGTCGCGGGAGGGCGAGGGGCGGGCGGCGCGGCGGCGCGCCGAGCGGCACACGGGCGGCCGCCGCCGGGTGGCGGCCGTCGCCGGGGTGCTGGGCGTCGCCGGTGCGGTCGCGGTGATCGCCGCTCTGTCGGGTGGTTCGAGCGGCTCGGGTTCCCCCGCCTCGGGAGGGTCCGGTCCGGCCGTCGGCGGCTCCAGCGCCGCGAGTCCCCGCACCGGCGCCGGCTCTTCGGCCGAGGCCACCTCGACGCCCTCCGGCGGCCCCTCGGCCTCGCCGTCCGGTCTCCCGGCCGCCGGCGCGTCCCCGGGACGGACGACCGGCGGTCCGGCCACCGAGGCCGCCACCACCGCCCCCACGACGCCCTACGCGCCCGCGCCCACCGTGACGACGGCCCGCCCGGACACCAGCGCGCCCACGCCCGGCGGCCGCGGCCACGGCCACGGCGCCACGAAGCACCCTCGCTGGCCGACGGGTGCGTGAGCGCGGGCCGGCGGCGAGGGTTCGCGCTGTCCGGTGCCGTGGTCACCAAGCCCAAGCGGCGCCGGGAAACGGCGAGTTGAACGCTTGCGGCGGTAGAGGGAAACCCCTATGACCTGAGCCGGCTCCTTGTTCCCTTCCTCTCGATGCACCGAAGATGTGCATGACAAACGAACGGGCGGCCGGAGAACTCCGGTCGCCCACGTCGTCAGAGGGGACCCCCACATGAACAAGCCTCTCCTTGCCGCGCTCTCCTCCCTGGCCATGGCCGGGCTGGGAGCCGCCCCCGCGGTCGCCGCGCCGCACAGCGCCGTCAAGCCCGCGGCGACCGTCAACTTCGCCGGCACGGTCGCGCTCAGCAACTGCTCCGGTTCCGTCATCCGCTTCCCCAACTCCGCCGACAGCGACCCGGCGCTCGTCCTCACCAACGGCCACTGCCTGGAGACCGGCTTCCCGGACCCCGGCCAGGTCATCACCGGCCAGTCCTCCAGCCGCAGCTTCGGCCTGCTGAACGCCTCCGGCAGCAGGGTCGCCACCCTCCGCGCCAACCAGGTCGTCTACTCGACCATGACGGACACGGACGTCACGATCTACCGGCTGACCACCACCTACGCGCAGATCAAGAGTGCGTACGGGATCAGCCCGCTCACCGTGAACGACACCCACCCCACCGCCGGCACCGCCATCAAGGTCGTCTCCGGCTACTGGAAGCGCACCTACAGCTGCAGCATCGACGGGTTCGTGTACCGGCTGAAGGAGGGCGACTGGACCTGGAAGGACTCGGTCCGCTACACCTCCGCCTGCAACACCATCGGCGGCACCTCGGGCTCCCCGGTGATCGACACCAGCACCGGCAAGGTCGTCGCCGTCAACAACACCGGCAACGAGGACGGCGAGACCTGCACGGTGAACAACCCGTGCGAGGTGGACGAGAACGGCAACGTCACCATCCACCAGGGCATCAACTACGCCGAGGAGACCTACGAGATCCCCGCCTGCTTCACCACGGGCAACAAGCTGGACCTGAGCGCCGCCGGCTGCACCCTGCCCAAGCCCTAGCGGACCTCCGTGCGGCGGACGGACCGGCCCGCGAGCACGTCCGTACGCTTCCCGTCCTCGATGACGAACCGGCCGTCGACCAGGACGTGCGGGATCCCCGCGGGAAGCGTGCGGGGCTCGGCGAAGCTCGCGCCGGGCGCCACCGTCCCCGGGTCGAACAGCACCAGATCGGCCCGGTACCCCTCGCGCACCAGCCCCCGGTCCGGCAGCCGCAGCCGGGCCGCGGGCCGGGAGGTGAGGTGGGCGACGCACTCCTCCAGCGAGAGGATCCCCAACTCCCGTACGTAGTGGCCGAGATAGCGCGGGAAGGTCCCGTAGGCACGCGGGTGCGGCTTGTCGCCGCGCAGGATGCCGTCGGAGCCGCCGGTGTGGGTGCGGTGCCGCATGATCGTGCGGACGTTGTCCTCATGGCCGACGTGCTGGAGGACCGTCGTACCGAGCCGGTCCTCGACCAGCAGCCGGCGGGCGGTCTCCCAGGGGGCCTCCCCGCGCGGCCCGGCCGCCTCCCGGACCGTACGGCCCACCAGGTCGCCGAGCGCCGGGTCGGTGACACCGGAGATCTCGATGGTCTCCCACTCCACCGGCACGCCGTGACAGCCGTCCGAGCCGGTCACCTCCAGGTCGTGCCGGATCCGCTCGGCCGTCGCCGCGTCGGTGAGGCGCGCCAGGACCGCCTCCGGGCCGCCCTCGCTCGCCCAGCTCGGCAGCAGCGCGGCCAGGGTGGTGCAGCCGGGCGTGTAGGGATAGGTGTCGAGGGTGATGTCCGCCCCGGCGTCCAGGGCCCGGTCCAGCAGGGCCAGCAGCTCCGGCGCGCGGCCCTCGTTCACGCCGAAGTTCATCGTCGCGTGGGCCAGATGCAGCGGACAGCCGGCCTCCCGCGTCAGGGCGACCATCTCGGCGTAGGCCTCCAGCGCGCCGGCGCCGTAGGAGCGGTGGTGCGGGCAGTAGTAGCCGCCGTACGACGCCACCACCCGGCACAGCTCGGTCAGTTCGGCGTCCGGGGCGTACATGCCGGGCGTGTACGTCAGCCCGGAGGACAGTCCGACCGCGCCCTGCTCCAGCCCCTCCGCGACCAGCCGCCGCATCCGGTCCAGCTCCTCCGGGGTGGCCGCGCGGTCCTCCCAGCCGACGGCGAGCGCGCGGACCGTGCCCTGGGGGACGAGGTAGGCCGCGTTGACGGCGATGCCCCGGTCGAGCCGGTCCAGGTACTCGCCGACCGACCGCCAGTCGAAGTCGATGTCGTCGCCGTGGCCGTTCCACCCGGTGATCGCCCGCCGCACCTCCGGAAGCGTGCGGTCGTCCACCGGCGCGTACGACAGCCCGTCCTGCCCGAGGACCTCCAGCGTGACTCCCTGCGCGGCCTTCGCGCTGTGGTCGGGGTCGCGCAGCAGGGCGAGGTCGGAGTGGGCGTGCATGTCGATGAAGCCGGGGGAGAGGACCAGGCCCTCCGCGTCCAGCTCCCGCACGGCGCGCGGGCGCTGGCAGCCGGCCGCGGCGGCCTCCTTGACGACCGAGACGATCCGCCCGCCGTCGATCACCACATCGGCCCGGTACGACGGTGCGCCGCTGCCGTCGACGACGTCGGCGTCCCGGATGACCAGGTCCTCCATGTCCCGCCTCCCTTTTCACCGGCTCCTAGAAGAACGTACGGATGTAGTCGACGACCGTGCCGTCGGCCTCGGCCACCGGGATCAGCTGCCACTTGTCGAACGCCGTGCACGGGTGGGACAGGCCGAGCCCGATCCAGTCGCCGACCCCGACGTCCGCGCCGGGGACGGTGCGCAGCCACAGGTGCTGGTCGGACAGGGCGGTCACCTCGATCCCGTCGGCCGGGTGCTCCGTGCCGTCCCGGCGTACCACCTGGGCGACGGGCAGGTCCAGGTCGTAGGCGGCGTCCCGCTTGCCCGCGTTGACGAAGGCCTGATCGGCCGAGGGGCGCGAGACGACCTGCGCCCACAGCCGGAACGCGGGCTCCAGGGCACCTTCCTCGGGCACCCGGTTGAACGGGGTGAGCCTGCTGTAGTGCACGTCGTCGTGCGAGACGTAGGCGCCGGAGCGCAGCAGCTTCAGGACGGGGAGGGAGAGCCCGGGGACGGCGGCGAAGACATCGGCGACCGCGTCGAACCACTCGCTGCCGCCGGCGCTGACGATGATCTCGCCCGCTCCGGCGAACCGCCCGGCCTTGTCGAACTCCACGGCGAGCGCGACCAGCCGGTCCAGCCAGGCCCGCACGAGCTCCGGGTCGGCGCCGGGCACCTGGGCCTCGTAGCCCGCGACACCCACGAGCCGCAGCGTCTCGGTGCCGGCCACGGCATCGGCGACGGCCCGGGCGTCCTCCTCCGTGCGCACGCCGGTCCGCGCACCCTCGCCGGCGCCCAGCTCGACGACGACGTCCACGGGCCGGGCGGAGCCCCTGAGCGCGGCGTCCATCAACTCGGCGCCGCGCACGGAGTCGACGTAGCAGACGAATCGGAAGCCGGGGTCGGCGGCGAGCTCGCCCGCGATCCAGCGCAGTGCCGAGGCGTCGACCAGCTCGTTGGCGAGGAAGACCCGCTGGATCCCGAACGCCCGGGCGACGCGCACCTGGTGGGGCACCGCCAGCGTGACGCCCCAGGCGCCGTGCTCGATCTGACGGTGGAAGAGCTGCGGGGCCATGGAGGTCTTGCCGTGCGGGGCGAAGGCGAGGCCGTGCCGGGCGGCGTACGTCTCCATGAGCGCGAGATTGTGTTCCAGGCGCTCGGCGGACAGCGCGAGCACGGGCGTGGTGAAGCCGTCCGTCTCGGCGAAGAGGTTGCGGCGCTGAGCGGCCAGCTCGCCGACGGTGAGGCCCTCGGCGTCCGGCGGGAGGCCCTTGAAGCGGTGGTCGACGCGTTCCTCGGCCAGCTGGGCGAGCGCTTCGCTGCTGCTCATGGAGCCCCTCTCTCACCGTTGCACTCTCTGCAACGGTCATTGCACGGATTGCTGAATGGTGTCTAGCATCTCGCCGACATCGGGTCAACGGAACCGTGACCCGGGGATCGGACAGGAGTCATCGTCAACGACGCTGCTGACGCCGTGAAGGGTGCGGTCATGGAGGTTGTGGACCTGGTCGCGCTCGGCGAGTCCATGGTCACCTTCCTGCCCACCCGGCCGGGCCGCCTCGCGGACGTGCCCTCCTTCGACCGCGCGATCGGCGGCGCCGAGTCCAACGTGGCCTGCGTGCTGGCCGCCGCCGGGCACACCGCGCGATGGGTGAGCCGCGTGGGTGCGGACGGCTTCGGGCAGCACCTGGTGGAGCGGATCGCCGGGTACGGCGTCGACGTCTCGTCCGTCTCCCGCGACCCGGCCCGCCCGACCGGTGTCTACTTCCGCACGGCCGGCGACCGGGGCACGGGCGCGCACGAGGTGGCGTACTACCGGGCGGGTTCGGCGGCCTCGGCGATGAGCGCGGCCACCGTGGACCTGGCGGCGGCGCGGGCGGGGCGGGTGCTGCACCTGTCGGGCATCACGGCGGCCCTGTCGGAGGACTGCCGCGCCCTGCTGCACACCCTGACGGCACGCCGCCCGGGGCGCCCGCTCCTCTCCTTCGACGTGAACCACCGCCCGGCCCTGCGGAGCACCCTCGAGGGGCCCCTCGTGCTGCTCGGCCTGGCCCGCCGAGCGGACATCGTCTTCGTCGGCGAGGACGAGGCGCAGGAGGCGTGGGGCGTCACGGGCGGCCCGGAGGCGATCCGAGCGGCGCTTCCGGAGCCGGGGCTGCTGGTGGTGAAGCAGGGGGAGAAGGGGGCGACCGCGTTCGACGGGCGCCGGCCCACCGCACTCCCGGTCACCTTCGAACCGGCCCTCCACGTGGACGTCGTGGCGGCCACCGGCGCCGGGGACGCCTTCGCCGCCGGGTTCCTCTCCGGCACCCTCCGCGGCCTCCCCCTCAAGCGCCGGCTCAGGCTGGGACACCTCTTCGCCGCCGCCGCCCTCACCACCCCCGGCGACCTCGCCACACCCCCCGCCCGGGACCACGCCGACCGCCTGACCGCCCTGGACGACACCGCATGGGGGAGACTTCGACTCGCCCCCGGCTGGACGCAGGCCGAGCGGGCCACACAGGAGGCGAACACCCCATGAGCCAGACCGTCGACCGCGCCCTGAGCATCCTGCCGCTCCTGGCCGAGGGTCCCGCCGACCTCGGCCAGGTCGCCGACCGCCTGGGCGTGCACAAGTCCACCGCGCTCCGCCTCCTGCGCACCCTGCACGAGCACGGCCTGGTCTACCGCCAGTCCGACCAGCGCTACCGCCTCGGCGCCCGCCTCTTCGCCCTCGCCCAGGAGGCGATGGAGAACCTCGACATCCGCGAGATCGCCCACCCCCACCTCGTACGGCTGAACGAGGCCTGTGGGCACACCGTGCACCTCGCCGTGTACGAGGAGGGCGAGGTCCTCTACATCGACAAGGTGGACAGCCGCTACCCGGTCCGCATGTACTCCCGGATCGGCAAGCCCGTCGCCATCACGGTCGCGGCCGTGGCCAAGCTCCTCCTCGCCGACCTGCCCGAACCCGAGCGCCGCGCCCTCGCCGACAAGCTCGAGTACCCCCTCTACACGCCCCGTTCGACCCCCAACGCCCCCGCGTTCCTGCGGGAGTTGGAGAAGGTCCGCGAACAGGGCTGGGCCACCGACCTCGGTGGTCACGAGGAGTCCATCAACTGCGTCGCCGCCCCCGTCCGCGGCGCCGACGGCCGCGTGGTCGCCGCGATGTCGGTGTCCGCGCCGAACGTGGTCGTCACCGCCGAGGAACTCCTCACCCTGCTCCCGCAGGTCCGCCGTACCGCGGACGCGATCAGCGGCGAGTACTCCGGAAGAACGCCAGTGACGGACCCCACGAAGGACACCGCATGACCGAGAAGACCGCGCTCACCCCGAAGACCCACACCACCCCGCCCGCCCGGTTCTCCCACGGCGTACGGAAGGGCAACATCCTCCAGGTCGCCGGCCAGGTCGGCTTCCTGCCCGCCGAGGAGGGCAGGCCCCCGACACCGGCCGGTCCCACCCTGCGCGAACAGACCCTCCAGACCCTCGCCAACGTCAGGGCGATCCTCGAAGAGGGCGGCGCGAGCTGGGACGACGTGATGATGATCCGCGTCTACCTCACCGACGTGGACCACTTCGCCGAGATGAACGACATCTACAACACCTACTTCGAGGAGCAGGGCCTCACCCAGCCGCCCGCCGCCCGGACCACGGTCTACGTCGGACTCCCGGCCGGCCTCCTCATCGAGATCGACGCGCTCGCCGTACTCGGCTGAACAGCTGACGATCGCTCACCACCCGCACGTCCCCTCACGGTACGGCGGCCCCCACCCCCGGGCCGCCGTGTCGCGATCCCCCCTGCCCGAAAGCATCATGCATTTACGAAGAGGACCTCCGTATGTCCTTCCTGCTCGCCGCGACCGCTCCCACCGCCCCACCACCCCACACCGGAGGCCTGCTCCTCCTCCTGAACGGCACCCCCGGCCTCCTCACGGTCGCGGCCCTCGGCATAGCCCTGTTGCTGTTCCTGATCATCAGGGTCCGGCTGCAGCCCTTCGTGGCCCTCCTGGCCGTCTCCATAGCCGTGGGCCTGCTGGCCGGCCTGTCGGTCACCGAACTCTTCGGCACGGTCCAGCGTTCCGACGCCGTCTCCACCATCGAGTCCGGCATGGGCGGCATCCTCGGCCACGTCGCGATCATCATCGGCCTCGGTACGATGCTCGGCGCGATCCTGGAGGTCAGCGGCGGCGCGGAGGTGCTGGCGACCCGTCTGCTCGGTCTGTTCGGCGAGCAGCGCGCCCCGCTCGCCATGGGCCTGACGGGCCTGATCTTCGGCATCCCGGTCTTCTTCGACGTGGGCATCTTCGTCCTGGCCCCGCTCGTCTACGCGGCGGCCAAGCGCGGGGGCAAGTCGATCCTCCTCTACTGCCTCCCCCTGCTGGCCGGCCTCTCGATGACCCACGCCTTCCTGCCCCCGCACCCAGGCCCCGTCGCCGCCGCGGGCCTCCTCCACGTCCAGCTCGGCTGGATCATCCTCATGGGCATCGTCTGCGGCATCCCGGCCGTCCTGGCCGCCTGGGCGTACTCCGCCTGGATCGGACAGCGGATCTTCGTCGCCGTACCGCAGGACATGGTCGAGGCGGCGGAGGAGGCCAGGCGGGCGGTCGTGGCCGAACAGCGTGCCCAGGGAGTGGAACCCCGGGAACGTCCGGTCCCGCTCGCCACGGTCCTGGCCATCATCGGCACACCGCTGATCCTCATCCTCGCGGCCACGTTCTCCTCGATCGCCCTGGACCCGTCCCCCACCCGCTCGGTCCTGGAGTTCTTCGGCCACCCGTTCGTGGCCCTGACCATCGCGTTGCTGATGGCCTACTACCTGCTGGGCATCCGCCGGGGCTGGTCCCGCAAGTCGCTGGAGACGGTGTCGACCGCCTCGCTCAAGCCGGTCGGCAACATCCTGCTGGTGGTGGGCGCGGGCGGGGTCTTCGGCGCGGTACTGAAGGCGAGCGGGGTGGCCCAGGCCCTGTCGGACACGTTCCACGGCGTGGGCCTGCCGGTGATCGTCCTGTCGTACCTGATCTCGCTGGTCCTGCGGGTGGCCCAGGGCTCGGCGACGGTGGCGATCGTGACGACGGCGGGCATCGTGGCGCCCCTGCTCGCGGAGGGCCACCACGCGCAGCCCTTCGTGGCCCTGGTCATCATGGCCATCTCGGCCGGCTCCATCTTCGCCTCGCACGTCAACGACGGTGGCTTCTGGATGGTGGCCAAGTACTTCGGCATCAGCGAACGGGACACGCTGCGGACGTGGACCGTCCTGGAGTCGGTGCTGTCGGTGGCGGGGTTCGCGGTGGCGGCGGTGGTGAGCGTGTTCGTATGAACGTGACGTGAGGGATACCGGGGATGAGCGGGCTGACTGGTTCCGGCACAGGGAAGTCGTCCATACTGCCGCCGTGGAGCAGCGCATAGGAGCGAGCAGCAAGCCGTCCGAGGCCGAGCCGTTGAAGACCGGGCCCGTGACGGGCGCCGGTTTCGACCCGGCGTTCATCCCCGGAATCACGGTTCCGGCACAGGCCAGGTCGTCCGACGAGCCGGAGCCGGAGGACGCGGTGGCGCCGGCGGTGTCGGCGGAGCCGGAGGATTCGAAGGCGCCCGAGACAGAGGTGACCGGGACGTCCGAGGAAGCCACGGAGTCCGTGGACGACGAAGGCCCGGACGACGGACCGGTCTTCGAGGCCTCCGACCGCCGGGCGAAGATCGTGGCCGACCGCAAGGGTGTCCGCCTCAGCCTGGACGAGGAGGCCTGCGAGTTCCGCTGGGACGAGATCGCGGCGGTCGAGACGGAGTCCCCCCGCTTCGGCAAGCGCTACACGATCACCGTCCACACCCCGGACCGCCGCTGGTTCCCGATCGAGATCGAGGCGACGGCGAAGTCCCGCTTCAAGGAGTGGGACGAACAGCTGGACGCGGTGCTGGACGCGTACTTCGACGACTCCGAGGAGTCCCCTTCGGAGCGTTGATGAAGGGGACGAAGGCGTCGGCCGGCTTCTCCGGCCCGTAGTGGTAGAGCACGTTGCGCGTCTCGAAGGCGGTCGGGTCCGATCGAATCGACAAAGCCCGGGCCGCTGCGGGCCCGGGCCTCGTCACCAGCCGATTCTCATGTCACGGCAGTGCGTGCACATGCGCCCCCACCGAGCCCGACCACGCGTTCCCCGCCGACGCGTCCCAGTTCGTGGACCAGGTCATCGCACCGCGGAGGTCCGGATACGTCTTCGACGGCTTGAAGGAACCGCAGTTCGTGCCCGCGGTCAGGCAGTCCAGCGCGTTGTTCACCACCGAGGGAGATACGTAGCCGCTGCCCGCCGCGCTCGGGGAAGCCGGGAGGCCGAGGCCCACCTGGGACGGGGCGAGGCCGCCCTGGAGCTGGATGCAGGCGAGAGCGGTGAGGAAGTCGACCGACCCCTGGCTGTAGACCTTGCCGTCGCAGCCCAGCATGGAACCGCTGTTGTAGTACTGCATGTTGACGACCGTGAGGATGTCCTTGATGTTCAGGGCCGTCTGGAAGTACGCGTTCGACGTCGACTGCATGTCGATCGTCTGCGGCGCCATCGTGATGATCAGCGACGAGCCCGCCTTCGCCGACAGGGCGCGGAGCGCCTGCGTCATGTACGTCGCGTCGAGGCCGTTCTCCAGGTCGATGTCCACGCCGTCGAAGCCGTACGTCTGCATGAGGGAGTAGACCGAGTTCGCGAAGTTCGTCGCCGAGGTGGAGTCGTTGATCGACACCGTGCCGTTCTGGCCGCCGATCGAGATGACGACTTTCCTGCCGGCCGCCTGCTTCGCCTTGATGTCCGCCTTGAACTGGTCGACCGTGTAGCCGCCGAGGCCGGCCGAGTCCAGGTTGAACGTCACCGCGCCCGGCGTCGACGTGGCGTCCGCGAAGGCCACCGCGATGATGTCGTACGACGACGGGACGTCCGACAGCTTCTGGACCGTCGCGCCGTTGTTGAAGTTCTGCCAGTAGCCGGTCACCGCGTGCTTGGGCAGCGCGCCGCCACCGCCGCTGCTGCCCCCGGAAGCCGTCGTGGCGGTCACCGCCGCCGACTTCGCCGACTCGCCCGCCGCGTTCGTCGCCGTCACCTGGAAGGAGTACGAGGTCGAGGCCGTCAGGCCTGTCACCGTCGCCGAGGTGCCCGTCACCGCGGTCACCTTCGTGCCGTCGCGGTAGACGTTGTAGCCCGTCGCGCCCGAGACCGGGGACCAGGACAGTGAGACGGAGGAGGACGTCGTACCGGAGACCGTCACGCCGCCGGGGGCCGCCGGAATGGTCGGGGCCGGGCCGCCGCCTCCGCCGCCGTCGGGGCCGTAGACCGAGACGTCGTCGGCGTAGTAGGCCGCCTGGCCGTACCAGCCGTGGGTGTAGACCGTGACGGATGTCGTCGAGGCGCCTGTGGTGAAGGTCGTGGACAGCTGCTTCCAGGTCGTCGTGTCCGGCGTCCACGTGGACACGTCCGTCGTACCCGTGCCCGTCACGCCCAGGTAGGAGTAGCCGCCCTGCACCCACGCGCTCAGCGTGTACGTCGAGTTGGGCTTGACCGCGACCGTCTGGGTGCACTGGGCGTCGTCCTGGCCGGCCGGGGTCGCCTTCAGCGCGGAGGAACCGGAGTGCACCGGGGAGGAGACCGTCGTGCCGCTGCCGGCCGTGCACGTCCAGTCGGACAGGCCCGACTCGAAGCCGGCGTTCGTGACGTTGTTGACGTCCGCCGCGGAGGCCGGGGTCGCGGCGAGTCCCGCGACGGAGAGGGCCAGGGCCGTGGCGGCGGACCACAGGGTGATTCGCCGTCCGCGGGGTCTGGGTATGCCTGGTGCATGGTCCATTGGGGCCTCCGGTGGGGAAGGGGGGTTCGGAGAGGGAGCCTTGGCGGAGAGGGGAGAGGGGAGAGGGGAGGAGAAGGTGCGGTGGCCACCGTTGGGCATACAAGTTGGTCCAGACCAATCTGGGTGTCAAGAGGTCCAGACCAAAACCGTTTCCGGTTCACCGCTCAAGCTGTCCGTATTTGGCCGGAGTTGTGACCGGAGAGTTCCACGCGGGCTTCACAAACGCTGTTCTCCGGCCATACGGCCGTGGATACAGTGCTCACGTAGTCACGCAGTGAAGTCGTCCTGGCGCACGGGAGTTACCTCCGTGGGCCGGCGGGTGTGAAGAGCGGGGAGTTGCGCGTGCCCACTGCCATTGCCGTGACCAGTGCCGACATGGCACTGCCGGCGCAGGACGAACGGACCATGCCGGCCGTCGTGCTGGGCGGCCTCGACCAGCGGCCCCTGGAGCACGCGCTCACCGAACTCCACACCCTGACCGAGCAGTACGGATACCTGATCGTCGTGTGCTCGACCGCCACGCCGAAGACCGTCCTACGACGGCTGCACACCCTGCGCTCGCTGCTGGAGAGCGACCGCATCGCCGTCTTCCGGCCCGGACTTCCGCCCCTCGGCATCGCCGTGCTCGCCCGGCAGCTGCGGCAACTCTCCTCCTGCGACCTCAGTCCGGGCGTCCTCGCCTCCGCCGGGCGGCTGCTCACCCACTACATCCACGCCGGGGCCGTGCTCGGCTCGGTCGCCAGACTGGACCGCGTGCCGGTCGGCCTCAAGGCGCACGCCAAGTCCTGGGTGCCCGGCAGCCAGTTCGCCGTGCTCGCGCATCCCGAGCCGCAGCTCGTGCGCACGGGTCCCGGCGTCACGCTCAAAGGGCCCGAGTTCAACACCTGGATGCTCGTCGGCAAAGGACAGCAGACGCAGCAGGGTGACTGGGTCGCCGGGCTCGCGGGGCAGTGGAGCGTGCACGGGCTGCGCGAGGTCCCGCTGCCCGCCGAGTCCCCGGTGTGGTGGGGGACGGGCCGCATGACCGAGTTCTGCAGCTACCTCGCCGACCTGTCCGTTCTCTACCAACTGGTCACGTCGGTACGGCAGACCACCTGTCACTGGTGCGGACTGGACGTCATCGGCGACCGGTGCGTCTTCTGCTCCGCCACCCCGCCCGCCCACGAACCCGCCGCGCCCCGCGCCCTGGAGCAGCGCACGCCCGCCTGACCCGATCCGCACGTCCCCAGCCCGCTCGACCGATTCCCCCAATGAGGTTGCACGGTTCATGAACTCCCGTCAGCGCCGCGGCGTGATACTCCTGATCCTGTCGGTCCTGTGCGCTCTGGGCGCGTTCGCCGGCGTGCTCTCCGTCGTCCACGACGTCAATTCCAAGGTCGGCCCCGAGGTCACCGCCTACCGGGTGCGGTCCGACGTGAGGCCGTACACCACCCTGGACGCCGGCCAGTTCGAGAAGACCGAGATGCCCAAGCGGTGGCTGTCGGACAACGCGGTCACGGATCTGCGGCAGATCCAGGGCAAGATCGCGGTCACCACCCTGCGCAAGGGCTCCCTGCTCCAGACCGACATGGTCGTCGACCAGCCCGCCCTCCAGCCCGGACAGCAGGAGGTCGCCATCATGATCGACGCGGCGACCGGCGTGGCAGGGAAGATCACCCCCGGATCGCACGTCAACGTGTACGCCACCTTCGCCGGAAAGAAGGAAGGCGACCCGGACCAGTCGAAGATCATCGTCACCGACGCCCGGGTCCTCGACGTCGGCCAGATCACCGCCCTCGACCCCGAGCAGAGCAAGAACCAGCAGCAGCCCAGCGAGGCCGTCCCCATCACCTTCGCGCTGTCCACCCTCGACGCCCAGCGCATCACCTACGCCGAGTCCTTCGCCCAGCGCGTCCGGCTCGCGCTGGTGGCCCCCGGCAGCGAGACCAGCGTCCCGGACAAGGAACGCACCTACGAACTCGCGACGGACAAGTGAGAGGCGGCCCGCATGCCAACCAGGATCCTCCCGGCGGGAGCCGACCCGGACGCCGTACGCTCCCTCACCACCCTGCTCAGCCAGCTCCCCGACGCCGAACCCCAGCCGCCGGTCGGCGACTCCACCCAGCTGGTCGACACCCTCGCCCGGCTCGCCGCCGAGTCCGTGGACGAACTGCCCGAGGTCGTGGTCGTCCACGAGCGGATCGGCCCGGTACCGGCCCTGGAACTGATCCGCGAGGTCGCGCTCCGCTTCCCCGCCGTCGGCGTCATCCTCGTCACCACCGACGCCGGACCCGGCCTGTTCTCCGCCGCCATGGACTCCGGCGCCCGCGGCCTGGTCACGCTCCCGCTGTCGTACGAGGAACTCGCCAGCCGGGTCCAGGCGGTCGCCCAGTGGTCGACCGGGGTACGGCGTCATCTCGGTCACGGCGTCTCCGACCTGCTCGGCGGGGTCGGCGGTACGGTCGTCACGGTCAGCGGCGCCAAGGGAGGCGTGGGCGCCACCCTGGCGGCGATCCAGCTGGCCCTCGCCGCACAGGCCTCCGGCCGGCCGACGGCTCTGGTCGACCTCGACCTCCAGGCCGGAGACATCGCCTCCTACCTGGACATCCAGTTCCGGCGGTCCGTCGCCGACCTCGCCGCCATCACCGACATCTCGCCCCGCGTCCTCGCCGACGCCCTCTTCCGCCACGACACCGGGCTCGCCCTGCTCCTCGCCCCCGGCGAGGGCGAACGCGGCGAGGAGGTCACCGACCGCGCCGCCCGCCAGACCGTCAGCGCCCTGCGCTCCCGCTACGAGGTGGTCGTCGTCGACTGCGGCGCCCAGCTGAGCGGGGCGGGCGCCGCCGTGGTCGAGATGGCCGACATCGCGCTCCTGGTCACCACGCCGGACGTCATCGCCGTCCGCGCCGCCAAGCGGACCGTACGGATGTGGGACCGGCTGCAGATCCGCAAGGCCGAGGAGACGACGGTGGTCGTCAACCGGCACACGCGCAGTACGGAGATCCAGCCGGCCCTCGTGCAGCGCATCACCGGCACGGCGGTGGCGCGTACGGCCGTTCCGGCCAACTTCAAGGAACTTCAGGCCGTTGTCGACACCGGGCGGGTGCATGAGCTCGACAGCAGGAGTTCCGTGAAACAGGCCCTGTGGGGGCTCGCGGGGGAGCTGGGGCTGGTGCGGGCGGCCGAGGGGACCACCGGTCATCGGGGGAGCGGGCGTGGCGCGGGCGGATTCCGGCGGCGGAAGGAGTGAGTGCCCCATGAGAAGGCCGGAGGGGGATCGGGGGCAGGTGAGCATCGAGTTCCTCGGGATGACGCCGCTGATCGTTCTGACCTTGGTGCTCGTGTGGCAGGCCGTGCTCGTGGGGTACACCTTCACGCTGGCCGGGAATGCTGCGGACGAAGGGGTACGGGCGGGGACGGCGGCGCCGCGCGGGGGTGCACGGCAGGCGGCCTGCTCGGCTGCGGGGCTGAAGCATCTGTCGGCGGCCTGGAAGGGGGATGCAAAGGTGCAGTGCAGTCCGTCCGGCTATGTCACGGCCGATGTCTACCTCAAGGTCCCCGTTCTCTTTCCCGGGGTGATCTCCTTCCCCGCCACGGTGCACGGCCACGCCGGCGCCGTCGAGGAGGTGAAGCACTGAGATGCCGTACCGACGCGGGCGGCGGGACAGGGGCCAGGTCGCCATCGAGTACCTCGGGTTCATCCCGATCCTCCTGATCGTGGCCATGGCGGGCATCCAGATCGGGGCCGTCGCGTACGCCGCCGAGCAGGCCGGTACGGCGGCCCGGGCCGGGGCTCGGGCGGCTTCCCTGCGGCAGGACGCCCAGCAGGCGTGCTCCGAAGCCGTCAGCGGCGGACTCAGCGTGACGTGCGGTGAGGAACCAGGAGATGGCTCGGTGACCGTCACCGCCCGGGTGAAGATCCCGAAGATCATCTGGGACTTCGGCGACGCCACGAAAAAAGCCACCATGCCGCTCGACCACTAGGCGAGGAGATGCCGACATGAGCCTGCGGGCACGCATCAGCACTCCGGAGGAGCACGGCAGCCGGGGCGAGGACGGGCATCTGGTCGCCTCCTACCGGGCCAAGCTGCTGGAGGAGATCGACCTCGCGGAGATGAGTTCGCTCGCGGCGGCCGAACGCCGGGCGCGCCTCGAGCGGGTGCTCGGGCACATCATCAGCCGTGAGGGCCCGGTGCTGTCGACGGTGGAGCGCGCGCAGCTGATCCGCCGGGTGGTGGACGAGGCACTGGGCCTCGGCATCCTGGAGCCGCTGCTGGAGGACGCGTCGATCACCGAGATCATGGTGAACGGCCCCGACGCGATCTTCGTCGAACGAGGCGGCCGCGTCGAGCAGTTGCCCTTGCGGTTCGTCTCCTCGGACCAGCTGATGCAGACCATCGAGCGGATCGTGTCCACCGTCAACCGGCGGGTGGACGAGTCGAACCCGATGGTGGACGCCCGCCTGCCCTCCGGCGAACGCGTGAACGTCATCATCCCGCCGCTGTCCCTGACCGGGCCGATCCTCACCATCCGCCGCTTCCCGCGCTCCTTCACCCTCCAGGAGCTGATCTCCTTCGGCTCGCTGGACGAGCACATGGTGTATCTGCTGGGGGGCCTGGTGCAGGCGAAGTTCAACATCATCGTCTCGGGCGCCACGGGCACGGGAAAGACGACCTTGCTGAACGCGTTGTCGGGCCTGATCCCTTCCCACGAGCGCATCATCACCATCGAGGACTCCGCCGAGCTCCAGCTCCAGCAGACGCACGTGGTCCGGCTGGAGGCGCGGCCGCCGAACGTCGAGGGCAAGGGCCAGGTCACCATCCGGGACCTGGTCCGCAACTCCCTGAGGATGCGACCGGACCGGATCGTGGTCGGCGAGGTCCGCGGCGGCGAGTCCCTCGACATGCTCCAGGCGATGTCGACCGGCCACGACGGATCGCTGGCGACCGTGCACGCCAACAGCGCCGAGGACGCCCTGACCCGGCTGCAGACCCTCGCCTCCATGTCCGACGTCGAGGTCCCCTTCGTGGCCCTCCACGACCAGATCAACAGCGCGGTCGACGTCATCGTCCAGCTCACCCGGTTCGCCGACGGCGCCCGCCGGATCACCGAGATCGCGCTGCTCGACAGCCATGGCGGGGAGCCGTACCGGCTCGCGACCGTGGCCCGGTTCGACGCCCGGCCCATGACCCCCGACGGCCGCGTGTACGGCGGCTTCCAGTACTTCCCGCTGCCCCGCCGTACCGCCGACCGCCTCTACATGGCGAGCCAGCCCGTCCCGCAGGCCTTCGGAGTCGCCCACTCCGTGGACCAGCTCGCCACCCGAGAAGCCAGGTAGGCCCCATGGAACTCCACACCCTCGTCCAGCTGACCACCGGCGTGACGCTGCTGGCCTGCGTCCTGGCGGTGGCCGGCGTGCACGCCTACGCCTCGGGCCGGGCCCAGCGCGCGGCCCTCGTGGACCGGCTCACCCACACCGGCCCGGCCCCGGCGACCGGCCGCAGGCGCCGCTTCCGCGACCTGGACCGGCGGCTGCGCCGCACCCGCCTCGGCCGCCGGCTGGAGCTGCGCCTCGCGGCGACCGGACTGGACGTGACCCCGGGCGAGTTCTTCGTCTGCATGCTGGCGACGGTCGCCGCGCTGTGGCTGATCGGCCAGGCCACCCTGGCCCCCTTCTTCGGACCCCTCGCCGGGCTCCTCGGCATCGGTGCGGCGGTGCAGTTCCTCAACTGGCAGCGGCAGAAACGCATCGAGCGCTTCATCAACCAACTCCCCGAACTCGCCCGCATCCTGGCCAACGCCACCCAGGCGGGCCTCGCCCTGCGCACCGCGATCGGCATGGCGGCGGAGGAGCTGGAGGCCCCGGCGGGCGAGGAACTGGCCAAGATCTCCGACCAGTTGGCGATCGGCCACTCCCTCGACGACGCGCTCGGTGAGCTGGCGGACCGGCTGCCGTCCCGGGAACTGGTCGTCCTCGTCACCACCCTGGTCCTGTCCAACCGGGCAGGAGGCCAGGTGGTGTCGGCCCTGCGGAACCTCACCGAGACCCTGGAGGAACGCAAGGAGACCCGGCGGGAGATCCGCACCCAGCTCTCCCAGGTGACCATGACGTCGTACGCCGTCCCCGTCCTCGGCGTCGGCGCGCTCTTCCTCATGAACGGCGTCAAGGACGGCGCGCTGGCCCGCATGACCGGCTCACCGGTCGGCCAGGCCTGCGTGCTCATCGCGTTCGCGATGTACGCGGTCGGATTCGTCCTCATCCGGCGCCTGAGCCGGATCGACGTGTGAAGGGGGTGGCGGCCCGATGACCGGACTCCTGCTCGCACTCCTGATGGCCCTCGGCGTCTGGGGCGCCTTCGCCGGCCTGCGCATGTACCGCGCGGAGGCGAAACTCCCCGGTGACCTGGCGGTGGCCCTGGAGGTCGGCGCCACCCGCACCGGCGCGGTGGGCTCGCTCATCGACCGGATGGGCATGCGCTACGCCCCCGCCGTGCTGCGCCTGATGGGCCCGCGCCTGGTGGCCCGCTACCGCCGCAAGATCGACCTCGCCGGCAACCCCGGCGGCCTGACCATCGACCGCTACGCGGCCCGCCGCGCGGTGTACGGCGCGCTGGGCGCGGTCGGCTGCCTGGTGTTCCTGCTGCGGGGCCAGTGGTTCGTGGCCGTGCTCCTGCTCCTGTTCGGCGCCTTCTGGACGGAGGTCGGCATCTGGTCGGCGATCCGGGTCCGCAAGGACGTCATCGAGCGCACACTGCCGGACTTCCTGGACGTGCTGGCGGTGGTGGTCAGCGCGGGGCTGGGCTTCCGCCAGGCTCTCGACCGGGTGGCGACGAGGTACGAGGGCCCCTGGGCGGACGAACTGCGCATCACCCTGCGCCAGATGGACCTCGGCATGAGCCGCCGCCAGGCCTTCGCCGAGCTGAGGAGGAGGAACGACTCCGAACAAGTGGCGATGTTCGTGACGGCACTGCAGCAGGGGGAGGAGCTGGGCGCCCCCATCGTGGACACGCTGGTCGCGCTGGCGAAGGACATGCGCCGCACCGACGCCCAGAACGCCCGCCGCAAGGCCGCCCGCGCGGTGCCCAAGGCCACGCTGATGATCACCACGTTCATGGTCCCGGCCACGATGCTCCTGCTCGGCGCGGGCCTGATCCTCGGCTCCGGCGTGGACTTCGGCTCCCTCACGGGGAAGTGAGCGGACGTGACGGTGGTGGGTCTGATGGGGCGCGGGGGAGGGGTGCCTTCCGGGGCCGGCGGCCGGGTGCGCGCCGTCATGGGCTGGTTCGCACGCCGTTGGCGGGCGACCGCCCGTACGGATCCCGCCACCGCCGAACCCTCGGAGAAGATCCAGATCCGTGCGCTGCAGGCCATGTGCCGGCAGGTCTTCGGCTTCCGCCTGGCCATGATCGCCCTGGCCGCCCCCGCCGCGCTGCTGCACGCGGCCCCCGGCCTGGGCGCCCGCCTGGCCGGCGCGGCCGTGGTCGTGACGTTCATGGTGTCGTACGTCCTGTTCCGCGACTGGGAGCGCTTCGGCCCGCTCCTCCTGCGCCACCCCAGCCTCCTCGCCGCCGACACCCTCTTCGGCTCGTTCCTGCTGATCTCGGCCGGCCCGGACACCACCCTCGCCTACGTCAGCGTCTGCACCCCGCTCCTGGCAGGCCTGGTCTACAGCTGGCGGGGCGCGGCCTGTTTCGCCTCCCTCCAGTCCCTGATCCTGCTCCTGGTCCACGCCACCCTGAAGGCAGACCGGCACGCCCCGGTCGCGGAAGCGCTCCTCCTCCCCGGCCTGTGCGTCATCTCCGGCGCCATGGGCTCGACCCTGCGCAACCTGATGCTCCGCTTCGGCGCCGCGACCCAGGCCCTGACCTCGGTCCAGGCACGCCTCGCGGCGGCGGAGGCGGTGAGCGAGGAACGCGCCCGGCTGGCACGCGAGATGCACGACTCCGTGGCCAAGACCCTCTACGGCGTGGCCCTCGCGGCGGACGGCCTGGCGGCGACGGCCTCGACGGACGCTCCCGACCCCGACCGCATCCGGCAACAGGCGGAGCTGGTGTCCCGCTCGGCGCGCAGGGCGGCGGCGGAGTCGAGGGAACTCCTGACGGACCTGCGCCGACAGCAGCAGCCGGATGCGCTCGACGGGGGCGGGACGGCGGTGTGGAGCGAACTGACCGACATGACAAGGGACTTCACGGAACGCACGGGCCTACGGGTCACCTGCCCGGACCTGGACCCCGGCCGTCTCCCCCCGCTGGCCGCCCCCCTGGCCCGCCACCTCCTCTCCATCACCACGGAAGCGCTGGAGAACGCCTACCGCCACGCGTGCGCGACCCAGGTGGAGGTGGGGGCGGCGATGCACGGGGGTCTGCTGTGCCTCACGATCCACGACGACGGCCGGGGCCTCCCGCCCGGCACCACGCTCGAACGGCTCCGCGACTCCGGCCACTTCGGCCTGCTCGGCATGGTCGAGCGCGCCGCGCAGCTGGGCGCCCGGATCCGCATCGGCAGGGGCGGCCACGAACGGGGCACGGAGGTACGCGTGGAACTCCCGCTGCCGTCGGTGAACGACTCCGGCCCCACACCCGGGAAACCCTGAGAGGAGGCACCATGCAGCACAGCAACCCCTGGCCCGAGGCTCCCCCGCCACCGCCTCCCCCTCCCCTGCGTCTGCTGGTGGCCGACGACAACCCCGTGGTCCGGGCGGGCCTGACGGCCCTGCTCTCGGCCCGCGCGGACACCACGGTGGTGGCGGAGGCGACGGACGGCCGGGAGGCGTACGAGGCGGCCGTACGGCACCGCCCGGACGTCATCCTCCTCGACGTCCGCATGCCCGGGGTCGACGGAATCTCGGCATTGCCGCACCTGGTGCGGCTGGCGCCGGTCATGATGCTGACCTACAGCCACGAGACGGAGACCGTGCGGGAGGCGTTGCGGCTGGGGGCGGGGGGATACCTGGTGCACGGCGAGTTCACGACGGAGCAGTTGGTGCGCGCGGTGCGGGATGTCCGGGAGGGGCGGCCGCATGTGACGCCGGGGGCCGCGAAGGCGTTGCTGACGCACTTGCAGGCGAGTGCACCTGCACACATGGAACCCCAAGTCCCTCAATTTTTACGGAAAAACTCACCCCAAGTTCTTTCGCAACTGCAATCCTCCATGGGACAGTCATTCCGTTCACGTTTCCGGCTGAGCACAAGGGAGGCGGAGATCATGGACCTCATCGCGTCCGGCATGACGAACCAGCAGATCGCCGCCGCCTGCTTCATCTCCGAGAAGACGGTCAAGAACCACATCAACCGCATCTTCGCCAAGCTCCAGACCACCACGCGGTCCCAGGCGGCCGCGAAGTGGTTGGGGGTGGCTTGAGGTGGGGGCGTGGGGGAGCGGACGGGGCGGGGAATGGGCCTGGGGTTGGGTCCTGGGGCCCTTTGTACACGGGAGCGTCGGGTCGTACGGTGCCCCGACCGGAGGCGAAGCTGGAGGGGGCAACCATGAGCAAATGGTTCAACACCACCGTGGCGTATCTGCAGGCCCGCGCTGTTCGCAGCGACAGGGGGCAGACCGCGGTGGAGTACCTCGGCATCATCGCGGTGGTGGTGGCGATCGTGTTGGCGATCACCGGCACCAGCATCGGTCAGTCGATCTACGACGCCATCACGAACAAGATCGCCCAGGTCACCGGCGGCTGATTCCTCCACGCCGCGACGCAGGGCAGGCCTTCCCCATCTACATCACGGTGGTGGCAGGCCTGCTCTTTCTTGCGTTGGCCTACCTCGCGGTCGGCCAGGCGTCGGTGAATCGCAGCGGCGCCCAGACGGCGGCCGACGCGGCAGCGCTCGCGGCGGCTCAGAGCGAGCGTGACCAACTCGCGGCCCAGTGGGTGAAGGTGCTGCCCGACCCCGCGAAGTGGCAGGCCATCTTCGAGGGCAGGGCGACGTTCGTCGGCCCCGACCCGTGTGAGCGGGCCGGCCAACTCGCCAAGCAGAACGATGCCGTGCTGAATGACTGCTTGCCGCCGGGGTTGCTGAAGTACCGGGTCGACGTGCGGACCAACAAGTCCGTCGGCCGGTCTGTCGTGCCCGGGTCGGAGAACTACCAGTCGACGGCTTCCGCCACCGCCGAGATCAAGTCCCTCTGTACCTTCAACCCCCCCGCCGGGGGCGCCGAGGGCGACGCGCTGCCCGCACTCACCTGCAACGGCAAGGTCTGGCATCTGAAGCCGGACGACACAACGGGGCTGCCGAAGCCCGAAGACCTCTTCGACGTCCACCTGGCCGGCTGACGAGCGAACGATCAATGACGAAGGAAGCGGAGCGATGAGCATTCGGTTCACTGCGAAGGCCCGCAGGGGGATGGTCGCATTGGCCGTTGCGGCTGGTCTGGCCGTCGGTGTGACCGGTTGCGGTGGAAGCGGCGGCGGCAAGAAGCCGGACCACTCGGCGTCCGCTTCCAGGACGGGCGGTTCCAGTCCGAGCACCCAGGAGGGTCAGTCGGACCAGCCGCTGGCCGAGTTGAAGGGTTCGGACGGCCTGCTTCTGCAGATCACCTCGGCTCAGCGTGATACGGGCGGCTTTGTGACAGTCAACGGCACATTGAAAAACGACGGAGCCCAGACCGCTGTGATTCCCTCTGCTCTGAGCGGCAACGAAACCGAGATCATCAAGAACGGCAGATCTCTGGGCGGGGCCACACTGGTCGATGCGCAAGGCAAGAAGCGGTACTACGTGCTGCGGGACACCGAGGGCCGCCCGCTGACGACCACCGGCTTCTCGACGCTCAAGGCCGGCGCCACCCTGGCCGTCTTCATGCAGTTCCCGGCCCCGCCCGCGAACACCGCCGACGTCGAGTTCCAGTTGCCCACCTTCTCCTCCGCCACCATCAAGATCTCCGGGTGAGCCCGACATGACCACCACCCGTCTCGCCCTCACCCTCACCGCCGCCGCTCTCCTCCTCGCCGCCACCCCGGCCCAAGCCGACGGCACGGACCCGAGTCAGCCCCCGGACACCGCGCCCTCCGCCACCGCCCCGGTGAAGATCGACCCCACCGACCCGGACCTCAAGCTCCCCGAGGGCGCCACCCTCGCCGCGCCCAAGGTGCTGGACATCAAGTCGGTCGTGGAGGACCAGAGCGGGGACGAGCGACGCGAGGACACCAACGCCGACGTCACCTTCGCGCTCCAGGCCGAAGTCCTCTTCAGCAAGGACAGTGCCGAGCTCGGCGGAGAGGCCAAGGCCCGCATCGCAACCATCGCCGAGGAGATCAAGAAGCAGAACGCGACCAAGGTCCGCGTCTTCGGGTTCACCGACAACCTCGGCTCGTCCGCCCACGGCGACGTCCTGTCCAGGCAACGCGCCAACGCCGTACAGGCCGTCCTGGACCAGGACCTGAACGACCCGAACGTCACCTTCGAGGTCCGCGGGTACGGCGAGCAGTACCCGATCGCCGACAACTCCACCGAGGAGGGCAGGAGGAAGAACCGCCGCGTCGAGGTGTCCTTCCCGCGCTCGGGGAGCTGACGGCACCGAGAGGGACATCGGGCGTATACGCCACTGTCGCCGAGCTGCTCAGCCAGGGTGTGGTCCCTGGCATCGCGGCAACCGTCCACGTGGCGCGACCGAACCCGATGCTTCCCGAGGGTGCGCCGGTGGTCACTGTCTCACCGGAGGCCTACGCCGGACTCGCAGTGGGTGTCATGGATCTGCATCGCTGACTCAGCCGCTGCTGCGCCGACTCGACATCACCGGGCGTCGGACGCGTGCTCCTCCTTTCGGTCACCCACCTCGTACTCGAACCAGATCCGATGGGTGCCGTCCGCGTCGATCCGCAGACCGCCGGCCCCTCGGATCCCGGCCAGCGCCCCCGTCCCGCTCCCCGGCACGATCACGAAGAACTCGGCCTGTCTGCCCTCCCCGCGGGTCGTCGCCGAGTGGGCGAAGTTGAAGGTGCCGCCCAGACCGCCCAGCGTCCCTTCGAAGGACTCCATGGCGACATACGTACCGGTCCCACTGGACTGGTCGTACGCCGCCGTGAACAGCGTCCCCGACACCCCGGCGACCTCACCCTCGTACCGCTTCCGCATCGTGGCCACCCCGACCGGCACCGCCGTCTCGACCACCGGCTCCTGCAGCGGCACCTCCGCCGGAGCGAACTCCTCGACCTTGAACGTCCCTGAAGCCTTCATACCGCGATGCTAGGACCCGCCACTGACAACGCCCTCGCGCCGCATCACCGGGTCGTGCCCACGGCCGGCAGCCCGACCTGAACACCTGCCGGCCCGAGGAGGGCCACCCCGGAAGGCCTCGCGTCACGCCGTCTCCACGCTGACCCGAACCCCCACCCGCACCCCCCACCCCGCCATCGCCCCCGCCTCCGCCTCCAGGACGTGGCGGGCCCGCAGCCGGGGCAGGCCCAGGCGGCCCGGGGGCATGGTGCGGACGGCGAGGACGGTCAGGCGGCGGTCCAGGTAGGCGACGTCGATCGGGATGCGCATCCCGAACGTGTGCACCCCGCTCGCCGGTGACAGCAGCATCGCCCCGGCGACCGAGTCCCGGCCCAGCAGCCCCTTCGTCCGGGCCCGGTAGGAGGCCGCGATCTCCAGGGGGAGGGTCGTCGGGGCGGCGGTCGGCGTCTCCTCGCCCTCGTCCCCCAGCGCCTCCCCGTCGCCGCCCCTCGGCACGATCAGTCTCCCCGACCCGTCCCGCCAGCGTCTCCCCACGTCCCCTGTCCCCTCCCGCGGCCCTGCGGCGCAGACAACTCGCCGGTGGCAAAACCCGGTTGCCACCCCACCTCCTCCCCACTGGGAAGAGGTCCATGACTGCACTCGGTGTCGTATTCCGCCCCCAGCTTCCCCCCGAGCGGCTGCGGGCGGTGGCGCGCGCGGCGGACGAAGCAGGGCTCGAGGAACTGTGGTTGTGGGAGGACTGTTTCCGGGAGGGCGGGATGACGACCGCCGCCGCGGCGCTCGCCTGGACCGAGCGGGTGCGCGTCGGTGTCGGGCTGCTGCCGGTGCCCCTCAGGAACGTGGCGCTCACCGCGATGGAGTCCGCCTCCCTGCACCGGATGTTCCCGGGCCGCGCGACCCTCGTCGTCGGGCACGGCGTGCAGGACTGGATGGGGCAGGTCGGCGCCCGCCCCGCCTCCCCGCTCACCCTCCTCGGCGAGCATCTCGACGCCCTGCGCGCCCTGTTGGGCGGGGAGCGGCTCAGCGTGCGCGGACGGTACGTCTCCCTGGACGACGTCGGCCTCGACTGGCCGCCGGAGGCCGCCGTGCCCGTGTTCGCCGGTGCCACCGGGCCGCGCACCCTCCGCCTCTCCGGCGCCAGGGCCGACGGTACGGTCCTCACCGCCGCCACCTCCCCGGACGGCGTGCGGCAGGCCCGGCAGCTCATCGCGGAGGGACAGAAGGAGGCAGGGGGTGACGCGTCGCGGCCGCACCGGGTCGTCGTGTACCTGCTCGCCGCCACGGGGCCCGGCGCCGAGGCCCGGCTGCGGGCCGAACTCGTCGCGGAGGGGCTGGGGCAGGCCGCGGACGTGGGCGTGGCGGGGGATGCGGGCGCCGTCGCAGCGGCCGTACGGCGGCTCGCCGAGGCCGGTGCCGACACCGTCGTGCTGCAGCCGACCGGGGACGAGCCCGACCCGGAGGGATTCGTGCGGTTCGCCGCCGAGGAGGTCCGGCCGCTGGTGCCGTAACCGCAGGTGGTGAGGCGTTGTCAGAGGCGGCTGCCACACTGCCCCGCATGACCGAGGAGCACAGCGAAGTGGGCCTGCGCAGCGTCACGGACGACGACCTGCACGTCTTCCTCGCCTATGAGCACGACCCGGAAGCCCTCCGGCGCTCGAGATTCACGCCCCGGCCGCGGGACGCCTTCCTCACGCACTGGCGGGAGCGCGTGCTGGGCGATCCCGACTGCCTCGTGCGGACGGTCACCGTCGGCGGCGAGGCCGCCGGGAGTGTCGTCTCCTGGACGGCGGACGACGCGCGGCGGTTCGTGGGGTACTGGCTCGGGCGGCCGTACTGGGGGCGGGGCGTCGGCACCCGCGCGCTCGGCCTGTTCCTGGAGCTGGAGCGCGTACGGCCCCTGTACGCCGACCCCTTCCACGCCAATGCCGCCTCCGTCCGCCTGCTGGAGAGACACGGTTTCGAGCGGGCCGGCACGGTCCGGCACGGGGACGACGAGCACGTCCTGCTCGTCCTCGGCGGGCCGGCGGCGCCCCGATGAGGACGATGCCCGCCCCCTGGCGCCTCGCCTTCGAGCCGGCCTGGGAGGCACTGCGCGCCGGCAGCCGGCCCGTCGGTGCCGTGCTGTACGACCCGGAGGGCGACGTCGTCGCGGCCGGGCGCGATCGCAGCCGGGAGGCCACCGCCCCGCCGGGCCTGCTCGCGGGCACGGACCTCGCGCACGCCGAGATCAACGCCCTGGCCCAGCTCCCGGCCGGCCGCCGGTACCCCGGTCACCGCCTGTACACCACCCTCGAGCCGTGCCTGCTGTGCAGCGGCGCGCTGATCCACGCCCATGTCCCGCACGTCGTCCACGCCACCGCCGACGAGCACTGGCGCGGAGTGGAGCGCGTCCCGGAGGTCGGTGGCGCGACAGCCGCCCGCTGGGCCACCCGCGAGGGCCCGCTGGACGGACCGCTCCGGCCGCTCGCCCGCTTCGGCGCCCTGCTGATGACGCTGTGGGGCCTCGTGCACACGCGGGACCTGGTGCCCGAGGGCCCCGCAGCCCGCGAGGCCCGCCGTCACCTGGACGCCGGCGCTCTCGACGCGGCCACGGCCCGGGCGGCGTACGAGATGGTCCGCGACACGCTCAGCGTGAGCCGGTGACCGGGGGATGGTCCCCGGTCGCGCCGTCGATCAGCTCCCGCAGGATGTCCATGTGGCCGGCGTGCCGTGCGGTCTCCTCCACCATGTGGACCAGGGTCCAGCGCAGGGTCACGGTGATGTCCCGCCAGGCCGGGCTGCCCTCGGCGTCCAGCGGGAGCCCCGTGATGACGGCGTCGGCGGCGGCGCGGGCGCGGCCGTAGAAGGCGACGATCCGCTCGGTCGTCTCCTCGGGGGTGATCCGCATGTCGTCGTGCGGGTCGAACCACAGCGGCTCGGCCTCGCCGCCGAACGTCTCCACGAACCAGCCGTACTCGACACTGGCGAGATGTTTCACCAGGCCCAGCAGGTTGGTGCCGGACGGTGTCATCGGCCGGCGCAGCTGCTCGTCGTCCAGGCCGTCCAGCTTCCACAGCACAGCGTCCCGGTGCCGGTCCAGGCTCGCGTGCAGGGTCTGCTTCTCTCCGGCGGTGTACGTCGTCGTACGGATCGTCATGCCAGCGGAAATTAGCAGGCGGCGCCGGCCACGCCCCGGGATCATGGAGGGCATGTCAGTGAACCGCTCCTTCGAGGCACTCGTGGCCGAGGGTGCCGCCGTACCCACCGAGGGGTGGGACTTCTCCTGGTTCGAGGGGCGGGCCAGTGAGGAGCGGCCCTCGTGGGGGTACGCCGTCTCGGCGGGGGAGCGGCTGGCCGGCGCCGAGGCCGTCCTCGACATCCAGACCGGCGGCGGTGAGGTGTTCGACTTCGCCCTCGCCACGGCGGCTCCGGCCCGGCCGCTGCTGGCCGCCGCGACGGAGGGCTGGCCGCCGAACGCGGCCCGGGCCACCGCGCTGCTGCGGCCGCGCGGGGTGGTGGTCGTCGTGGCCGCGGACGACGCGCCGCTGCCGTTCGCCGACGAGACGTTCGACCTGGTGCTCAGCCGGCATCCGGTCCGGCCGTACTGGGAGGAGATCGCCCGGGTGCTGCGGCCGGGCGGTACCTATTTCGCCCAGCATGTCGGGCCGGCCAGCGTCTTCGAGCTGGTGGAGTACTTCCTCGGGCCGCTGCCGCAGGAGGTGCGCTCCGGCCGGGACCCCGAGCGCGAGCGGGCCGACGCCGAGGCGGCGGGCCTCGAGGTGGCCGGGCTGCGGGCGGCGCGGCTGCGGATGGAGTTCCACGACATCGCCGCCGTCGTCCACTTCCTGCGCAAGGTGGTGTGGATGGTCCCGGGCTTCACGGTGGAGGCGTACGAGCCTCGACTCCGCGCACTGCACGAGCGGATCGAGACGGAGGGGCCGTTCGTGGCGCACAGCACCCGGCACCTCTTCGAGGTGTGCAAGCCGGGCTGATTCACCCGTGGTTCACCGACGGTTTCCACATCGTTATCTCGTGCGGTTCACACCAGCCTCACCAGTCACATAAGTTCAGACCAAGGTTATTCGCGTCGGCAAACCCGCGCGGCCGGCACCGCGCAGTGGAGGGGGCTGCGCGGTGCCGTGAAGCCGAATGACCTTCCCGCGGCCCGTAGCGGAACCGTCAAGTCACCGTTCACTGACCGGTTAGCCCGTCGGGGGGACCCCCGGGGCAACTCGCCGGGACGCGCTCAAAGTGGCGCAAATCCTGCGGATCCCTCCGAATCGTTTCGTATCTGATCGGTTTTCCTTGGGATTCCGCTGTGAACCGGCCATGCGGCACCCCTGAATCCAGCCTCGCGCGCCCACCGGGGCGTCGCCGGATGATTCCGGAGAGTAGTTGTGTCCCGCGGATGCACCCACCATCCCTTACGAAGGGTTATGGTGGAAACCCCCCCTCGGGCCGGTCCGTCTCCCCCCCACGGACCGGCCCGTTTTTCTTGCGCGTCACCGGCAGGTCTCGGAAGGGGGACTCCGGGAACCTCCCGGCTTGCGACGAACGTCCCCACCCATGGACGAACGTCCCCACCCATGGACGAGCGTCCTCACCCATGGGGGCGCCCCCGATCCCCAAACCCCGGGCCAGAACCGAACCCCCAGCGGGGGTAGGCTCAACAACCTCCCGCACCCCAACCCCCGCCACCCCCGGAGGGCCACGTGAACCTGCGCGACAATCTGCGCAGCCTGCTCGTCAGGCTCTACGCACGCCGGGTGGAGGGCCACCTGGACCACGCTCAGGTGCCCAAGCACATCGGCGTCATCATGGACGGCAACCGCCGCTGGGCGAAGGCGTCCGGTTCCACCACCGTCCACGGCCACCGGGCCGGTGCGGAAAAGATCGAGGAGTTCCTCGGCTGGTGCACCGAGACCGACGTCGAGGTCGTCACCCTGTGGCTGCTGTCCACGGACAACTTCGACCGGCCGCAGGACGAACTCGTCCCGCTGCTCGGCATCATCGAGGACGTCGTCCGCACGCTCGCCGCCGACGGCCGCTGGCGCGTGCACCACGTCGGCACGATGGACCTGCTGCCGGGCGGGATGCAGCGCACCCTGAAGGAGGCCGAGGAGACCACCGCCCACATCGACGGCATACTCGTCAACGTGGCCATCGGCTACGGCGGCCGGCAGGAGATCGCCGACGCCGTGCGCTCCATGCTGCTCGACGCCCACGACAAGGGCGCGACCTTGGAGGACCTCGCCGAGTCCGTCGACATCGACATGATCGGCCGTCATCTCTACACCGGCGACCAGCCCGACCCGGACCTCGTCATCCGCACCAGCGGCGAGCAGCGGCTGTCCGGATTCATGCTGTGGCAGACCGCGCACTCCGAGTACTACTTCTGC
Organism: Streptomyces sp. NPDC001093; assembly: GCF_040298985.1. Taxonomy (NCBI): domain Bacteria; kingdom Bacillati; phylum Actinomycetota; class Actinomycetes; order Kitasatosporales; family Streptomycetaceae; genus Streptomyces; species Streptomyces sp. NPDC001093. Next base: position 30,579 of record NZ_JBEPBF010000053.1, read on the forward strand.
GAGGTCTTCTGGCCCGCCTTCCGCAAGGTCGACTTCCTGCGTGCCCTGCGCGACTACGCCGCACGTCACCGCCGTTACGGCGGCTGAACCGCACCGAACGCCCCGTCGGCCGCCACGCCGTCGGGGTGCGCCGGATACCCGGATTCGTGTGGATGTAACGAGGAGTTCACCGGTACGCCGGTGGCCGCTTTTGCATGGCGGTGCATGTTCGAGGGCATAAGCCAAACAGGTCGACGCCCGAACCACGGGTGTCGGATCTCAGCGGGCGGCACGGGGCCGTCCGCCCGGGAGGCCCTTTGCACCAGCCCGATCGTGCGGTGACTGCACGGAAGCAGCCGCGGAGGGCCGGTTCACGGCCCGCCGCCGTACGCGGGGGCCGCACACCGGTCCAGCTCCACTTCGTCGCTCCCCGACCTCATCCGAGGGGGTACGTCCTTCCGTGGTGACCAGCACAAAGCGCCACAAGTCCGACCGGCGCACCTATGTTCTCGACACCAGCGTCCTGCTGGCCGACCCGAACGCCCTGACCCGCTTCGACGAGCACGAGGTCGTGCTCCCCATCGTGGTGGTCACGGAACTGGAGGCCAAGCGGCACCATCCGGAACTCGGCTACTTCGCCCGTCAGGCCCTGCGCCTGCTCGACGACTACCGGGTCCGGCACGGCCGTCTCGATGCCCCCATTCCGATCGGGGACCTCGGCGGCACCGTCCGTGTCGAGCTCAACCACTCGGACCCCAGCGTGCTGCCCACCGGCTACCGCCTGGGTGACAACGACTCCCGCATCCTCGCGGTGGCCCGCAACCTGCAGGCCGAGGGGTACGACGTCACCGTCGTGTCGAAGGACCTCCCGCTCAGGATCAAGGCCTCCTCCGTCGGTCTCCTGGCCGAGGAGTACCGCGCGGAACTCGCCATCACGGAGAACTCCGGCTGGACCGGAATGTCCGAACTGACGCTCTCCGGCGAGCAGGTGGACATCCTCTTCGAGGAAGGGCATCTGTACGTCCCGGAGGCCGCCGAGCTGCCCGTGCACACCGGCCTGACCATCCACTCCGAGCGCGGCAAGGCCCTCGGCCGCATCACCGCCGAGGGCAACGTCCGCCTGGTGCGCGGCGACCGGGAGGCGTTCGGCATCAAGGGCCGCAGCGCCGAGCAGCGCATCGCGCTCGACCTGCTGCTCGACCCGGACGTCGGAATCGTCTCGATGGGCGGCCGGGCCGGCACCGGCAAGTCGGCGCTGGCGCTGTGCGCGGGCCTGGAGGCGGTCCTGGAGCGCCGCCAGCACCAGAAGGTGATGGTGTTCCGGCCGCTGTACGCGGTCGGCGGGCAGGAGTTGGGCTATCTGCCGGGCAGCGAGGCGGAGAAGATGAGCCCGTGGGCGCAGGCCGTCTTCGACACGCTGTCGGCGGTCACCAGCCGCGAGGTCATCGAGGAGGTCACCTCGCGCGGGATGCTCGAGGTGCTCCCGCTCACCCACATCCGCGGCCGCTCACTGCACGACGCGTTCGTGATCGTGGACGAGGCCCAGTCGCTCGAACGGAATGTGCTTCTCACCGTTCTGTCCCGGATCGGCGCCAATTCACGGGTCGTTCTGACCCATGACGTGGCGCAAAGGGACAATCTGCGCGTAGGCCGCTACGACGGGGTGGTCGCCGTCGTTGAGAAGCTCAAGGGGCACCCGCTCTTCGCGCATGTCACGCTGACTCGCTCCGAGAGGTCCCAGATTGCGGCGCTTGTGACCGAAATGCTGGAGGACGGGCACATCTGACCCCACTCCCATGACAGTTGGCGCCGTCCGGCAAAGGCCACGAGCCTAGCCGGGCGGCGCCTCGGCGTGTGGAGCTTTCCGAAAATCCCCTGGGCCAAACGGGATGTGAGCTTTCACACGCAACACAGAATTGCCACTCGGCGTCCGGTTACGGCAGAGTCTCAGTCCTGTCAGGCCCCGCATACGACACACCTGTACCGCCAGCGGTACAGCACCACAGAAGTACCACCAACTCCATAGAGTTCGTCGTATGCCGCCCGAGCACCATGCGGCGCTCCCCGAAGGGGGAGTTGCCCACCGGGCCCGCGCCTCCCGTGACCCCGCAGTTGGGAGGCCAGTGCCAGGGGCACGATTGCGTCCGCCAGGGTCACCGAAGCGGGCGATGCTGGAAGGAAACCGTGTGAGCCGGATTTCGGTCCGGGGATTCGCAGTGGCCTCGGCCACCGCGGTCACCGCCGTCGGAAGCGTCGTCGGAGTTGCCTCGGGCAGCGTCGCGCAGAACAACAACGACGCCGAGGCGACGGCAGCCGACACCACGCTCCTCGCGGACATACCCGCGGGCCAGCAGGCCCAGGTGCAGTCCGCGTCCTTGACGCAGCAGGCCGACGCCCAGGCCATCGCCGCGGACTCGAGTGCCAAGAAGGACGCCGAGGAGGCGGCCCGCAAGGCAGCCGCCGAGACCGCGATCGCCAAGAAGGCGGCGGCCGAGCAGGCGGCCAAGGACGCCAAGGCGCGTGCCGAGGCGAAGTCCGCGGCCAGCCGCGACAGCGCCCGCGACTCCTCGAGCTTCCCCGTCCAGAGCAGCTACACCGTCGCACAGATCCAGGCGATGGCGCGTCAGATGGTGGCGTCCGACCAGTACCAGTGCTTCAGCAACATCGTGGACCACGAGTCCAGCTGGAACTACCAGGCGACGAACGCCTCCTCCGGTGCCTACGGCCTCTTCCAGGCCCTCCCCGCCGGCAAGTACGCCTCCGCCGGCGCGGACTGGCAGACCAACCCCGCCACGCAGATCAAGTGGGGCCTCAACTACATGGACAGCCGGTACGGCAGCCCCTGCCAGGCCTGGTCGTTCTGGGCGGCCAACCACTGGTACTAGGCGCTCCGCCGGTTCGGCCGAGTGACTCAACTTTGCGCAGCCCCTCCCCGTCCTTAGGGGAGGGGCTTTCGCCCTGTACGGTCGTATCCGAACGCCTCCAGGGGGAGGAGAGGTGGCGAGCACGCGGGGACGCGGGGGAAGAGGACGGATCATGTCGCGAGTGCCAGGGTGGCTCGGCAAGCTCGGTGCCGGCCTCACCGAGATGAGTGAGCGCTTGGACGAGCGCCGAGCGGAGGTGGAGCGCGAGCAGTCCGCGCCCTCCGAGGACACCCCGCTCGAACCGGTCGCCGCGGCCCCCGCGCCCGACGCCGCCGTACCATCCCCCCGCCGGCCCGTACCCGCGACCGGTCCCCGCCCCGACCCCGCCGAGGCCGTGCCCTGGGGTGTGCGGGTCGCGGCCGAGGCCGGCTGGCGCATGCTGGTCCTCGCCGGCACCGTCTGGGTGCTGATGAAGGTCATCAGCGCGGTCCAGCTGGTGGTGTTCGCCTTCGTCATCGCCCTGCTCGTCACCGCGCTGCTGCAGCCGACGGTCGCCCGGCTCACCCGGCGCGGAGTGCCGCGCGGCCCGGCCACCGCGCTCACCGCGATCAGCGGGTTCGTCGTCATAGGGCTGATGGGCTGGTTCGTGACCTGGCAGGTCATGGAGAACATCGACACGCTCTCCAACCAGATCCAGTCCGGCATCGACGACCTGCGCAACTGGCTGCTGAAGAGCCCCTTCCACGTCACCGACAAGCAGATCAACCAGATCGCCAAGAACCTCCGCGAGGCGATCGGCGCCAACACCGACCAGATAACGTCCGCAGGGCTGGAGGGCGTTCAGGTCATCGTCGACTTCCTCACCGGGCTCCTGCTGGTGTTCTTCTCGACGCTGTTCCTGCTCTACGACGGCAGGCGCATCTGGGAGTGGTTCCTGAAGCTGGTGCCCGCCGCCGCCCGCCCGGGCGTGGCCGGCGCCGGCCCGCGCGCCTGGCGCACCCTGACCGCCTACGTCCGGGGCACGGTCCTGGTCGCCCTCATCGACGCCACGTTCATCGGCATCGGCATCTACTTCCTCAACGTGCCGATGGCCGTCCCGCTGGCCGTCTTCATCTTCCTGTTCTCGTTCATCCCGCTCGTCGGCGCGGTCGCCTCCGGCGCGCTCGCGGTGATCGTGGCGCTGGTCACCCAGGGCGTCTTCACGGCCGTCATGACCCTGGTGGTCGTCCTCGCCGTCCAGCAGATAGAGGGCCACATCCTGCAGCCGTTCATCCTCGGCCGCGCGGTCCGCGTGCACCCGCTGGCCGTCGTCCTCACGGTCGCGGCCGGCGGCATGGTGGCCGGCATCGGCGGCGCGGTGGTGGCCGTACCGCTGGTGGCGGTGACGAACACGGTGGTGGGATATCTGCGGCAGTACGCGGAGGAGCTGCGGCTGCAGAAGGCCGCCGCCGTGACGGCGGACGAGCTCCTGGCCGAGAACGCGGAAGACCCCGCCCACCAAGGGTGAGCGGGGCCTTCGCGGAACCGCCTACTCGGCCAGCACGGCCTCGGCGTCGAGGGTGACGCCGACCGCCTGGATCACCGAGGCGATCTTGAACGCCTCCTGGACGACCTCGCGCTCCACGCCCGCCTTGCGCAGCACCTGCTCGTGCGAGTCCAGGCACATGCCGCAGCCGTTGATCGCGGACACCGCGAACGACCACAGCTCGAAGTCGGCCTTCTCCACGCCCGGGTTGCCGATGACGTTCATCCGCAGGCCCGCGCGCAGGGTGCCGTACTCGTGGTCGGACAGCAGGTGACGCGTCCGGTAGAAGACGTTGTTCATCGCCATGACGGCGGCGGCCGACTTGGCGGCCGTGTACGCCTCCGGCGTCAGGTTCGCCTTCGCCTCCGGCTCCAGCTCACGCAGCACGATCGGGGAACGGGAGGCGATGGCGGTCGCCAGCACCGTGCCCCACAGCGCCTGTGCGGGAAGGTCGGAGTTGCCGATGACCGAGCCCAGGTTGAGCTTCAGGTCCTTGGCGTAGTCCGGGACGCGGGACTTCAGCGAGTCGAGCGACATGGGTCACTCACCGGCCAGCAGCGCGACCGCGTCCAGGGTGTCCTCACCCTTGTTCCAGTTGCACGGGCACAGCTCGTCGGTCTGCAGGGCGTCCAGGACCCGCAGGACCTCCTTGGGGTTACGGCCCACGGAACCGGCGGTGACCATGGTGAACTGGATCTCGCGGTTGGGGTCGACGATGAAGACGGCGCGCTGCGCGAAGCCGTCCTCGCCCTCGATGCCCAGGTCGCGCATCAGCTCGTGCTTGGAGTCGGCCATCATCGGGAACGGCAGGTCGGTCAGGTCCGGGTGGTCCTTGCGCCAGGCGTGGTGGACGAACTCGGAGTCACCGGAGAAGCCGAGGATCTGGGCGTCGCGGTCGGCGAACTCGTCGTTCAGCTTCCCGAACGCGGCGATCTCGGTCGGGCAGACGAAGGTGAAGTCCTTCGGCCAGGCAAACACGACCAGCCACTTGCCCTCGTAGGACTTGTGGTGGATCTGCTCGAACTCCTTGCCCTTCTCCAGCGAGACGCAGGCGGTCAGTTCGAACTCGGGGAACTTGTCACCGACAGTGAGCACACGCTCTCCTTGCAGCGAGGAACACCCTTTTTGGGGGTGTTTCCCATGGGTTGGACTCCGTCGATGTTGGCACAGGGTGCATTGATTAGTGAAATAGCTACACTCGGTCATGTTGATCGGAGGTAGTTATCAGTGACCATGAGTAACGGCAAGCGGAGGCAGCCGAGCCTCGCCCAGCTGCGTGCCTTCGCCGCCGTCGCCGAGCATCTGCACTTCCGGGACGCGGCGGCCGCCATCGGGATGAGCCAGCCCGCCCTGTCCGGTGCGGTCTCGGCGCTGGAGGAGACCCTGGGCGTGACCCTCCTCGAGCGTACGACGCGCAAGGTGCTGCTCTCGCCCGCCGGCGAGCGGCTGGCCGTACGGGCGAGGGTGGTGCTGGACGCGGTGGGGGCGCTGCTGGAGGAGGCCGAGGCGGTCCGGGCGCCGTTCACGGGCGTCCTGCGCCTCGGGGTGATCCCCACGGTCGCGCCGTACCTCCTGCCGACCGTGCTGCGGCTGGTCCACGAGCGCTATCCGCACCTCGACCTCCAGGTGCACGAGGAGCAGACCGCCAGCCTGATCGACGGCCTGAACTCCGGCCGTCTCGACCTGCTGTTGCTGGCGGTGCCGCTCGGCGTGCCCGGAGTCGCCGAACTCCCGCTCTTCGACGAGGACTTCGTGCTCGTCACTCCGCTCGACCACTGGCTCGGCGGCCGCGAGGGCATCCCGCGCGAGGCGCTGAAGGAGCTGAACCTGCTGCTCCTGGACGAGGGCCACTGCCTGCGCGACCAGGCCCTGGACATCTGCCGGGAGGCGGGCCGCGAGGACGCGCCGGTGACCACGACGGCCGCCGGGCTGTCCACGCTGGTCCAGCTGGTCGCCGGAGGGCTCGGGTGCACCTTGCTGCCGCGTACCGCGCTGAAGCTGGAGACGACCCGGAGCAGCCAGCTCCTCACCGGCTACTTCGCCGACCCGGCACCGAGCCGCCGGGTCGCCTTCGCCATGCGGGCGGGCGCGGCCAGGGCCGCCGAGTACGGGGAACTGGCGGCGGCCCTGCGGGAAGCGCTGGGCACGCTGCCGGTGCGGGTGCTCGACCCGGACGGGTGAGCCCGTCAATCGATCAAATGAGTGTCGAACAAAGTGATGTGCAACGGCATGAAACTCCAACTTCCGTCAGTCCGGGTCAGGTCGGAAATCCCCGGCTGAAACATGCCGCTCGGCTGATACACATACCCCCTCGGTGCGACGCGTCAGGCGTCTGTGCGAAATGCAAGGGGAGTGATGGATCACGGCGGGCTCGCGCACGCGTTGACCGCGTGCGGGCGTGACGGATTCACGGGGGAACTGCGCGTGCCGGGGAGCCCCGGCGGTGCCTTCCATCTGCGGGACGGACTCGTCGTGGCGGCGGAGAGTCCGGGCGCCCCCGGCGCCGAGGTGCTGCTGCTGCGCTCCGAGCGCATCGACGGCGAGCAGTGGGCGGAACTGGTGCGCGGATCCGGGGAGCGCTGGCCGACCGCCGGGCTGATCGAGCGCGGCTACGCGGGGGCCGCCCAGCTCCGGGTGGTGTGCCTGATGGCGCTGCAGGACGCGGCCTTCGCCGTCGTCGCCGGCCGGGTGGACGCCTGCGAACGCCTCACCGGCACCGAGCCGCACGCCCCGGTCGCCCCCGGCGAGAGGCCCGCCCGGCTGCTCGAGGAGGCGGTGCGCAAGGTGGCCGCCGTGGACGCGCTGCCGTACCCCGTACGCCCCGACCGCGAACGGCCCCTGCCCAAGGCCTCGCCGCAGCATGCCTGCACCCCGCTGCAACGGGAACTGCTCGCGCACGCCGACGGCCGCCGTACCGCCCGCGACCTCGCCTTCCGCACCGGCCGCGGCGTCTACACGGTCACCGTGGAGGTCGCGCGGATGCTGAGCGAAGGGCTGCTGGAGTGCGCCGGCCCGCTCGCCCCGGCCCCGCTCCTGATGGCGCCCGAGGCGCCCGTCGCGCGGCACCGCGAGCAGGACGCGCCGGAGCCGGAGGCGCCCGCCTCCGCCGAACTGCCGCACCGCGCACCCGGTGCCAGCGGCATCACCGAAGTCCTCGCCCCGCCGCCGAGCGGGGTGGGCTGGAAAGGGTTCTTCCGGCTGCGGCACGGAACCGCCGAATGACAGGGGTCCGCCGACTGCCGCAGCGGTCGAATCCGGCAAGGGAACAAGGGAGTTGAGCACATGGACCATGAAGCGCTGGCGCAGGAGATGCGCGGACTGCGCGAGGAGGTGACCGGGATCACCGACACCGCCCTCGCGGCGGCCGACGGCATGCTCATCGCGGCCGACACCGCCGAGTCGATCGACCCGGAGGGGCTCGCCGCGCTCGCGGCGGCGGGCCTGGGCCTGGCGCGCCGCACCGCCGCCGCCACGGCGCGCGGAGCGCTGCGCCAGACGGTGACGTACGGCAGCCACGGCTGCGTCGCCTTCTACGCCGTCGGCGACACCGCCCTGATGGTGGTCCTCGGTGACGAGGGGATGGACGTGAACCGCCTGAACCGGGCGACTCCTCCGGCCCTCGACCGCATCGGATCGATCCTCACCGAGAAGACGCCAGAGGGAGTGTGACGGATGGCGACCAAGCGCATGACGGGTTTCTCCGACCAGGTGATGAGTCTGGTGAAGTCGCTGCGGGCCGAGGCGCCCGACTGCGTCGCGGCCGGTGTGGTCGACATGGCCACCGGGATGCTGCTGTCGTACGAGACCGTCGACAACCATCCGCCGGAGGTCCTGGACCTGCTGGCGGGCGCGACCCTCGACCTGTTCCAGGGCCGCACGGTCGTCATGATCGAGGACATCTTCAAGGAGCGCCGCGGGGTCAGCGACGACAACCACTTCTTCCAGGAGATCCTCGTCAACAGCGAGAACCTCACCCATTTGTTCCTGCGGTTGAACGAGCAGCAGGACGTCGTCGCCGTCGTCGTCTGCCGTAAGTCGGTGAACGTCGGCATGCTGTTCGCCCAGGCGCGGAGGGTGGTGCGGGAGCACAGCCTGTGAGGAACGGCCGTGGGCCCTCCCCCGGGGGCCCACGGCGCGTCGCGCTCCTACTCCGTCCGCAACCCCTCCGGCCGCATCAGCCGCAGCAGCGGCGGCAGGCTCAGCAGCGTGACCGTGAGGACGACCGCCGCGCCGGCGCCGGTCATCGACAGCATGCTCGGCCAGTCCACGCCCACCGTCGCGCCCACCATCTTCAGCAGCACCGCGCCCAGCGTCAGTCCGACGGCCGAGGCGAGCAGCAGGCCGAGGGTGATGGGGATCGCCGTCTGCCACAGCACCGACATGCTCAGGGTGCGTCGCCGGGTGCCGAAGGCGACCAGCGACGACAGCAGCTTGCGCCGCTCGCGCAACTGCTCCAGCTGGGACACCAGAAGGCTCGCCCCGATCAGCGCCAGCACACAGACCGCGCCGGCGAAGGTTCCCGTACGGATGGAGGTGAATTTGTTCGACTGCTCGGTGGACGACCACACCAGCGAGTCCGCGAGCGGGTCGATCCGCGCCGCCGTGTTGCGGACGAACTCGTGCACGTCCGGCAGCGACTCGTCCAGTCTGAGGTACACCGATCCGGCCAGCGCGGCGCTCATCCGGTGGGACACGGCGGCCGGGGTCATCAGCACACCGCTCTCCTTGAAGCCGGCCGGACCGATGAGCGCGCGGCCCCGCTTCAGGTTGCCGGGCACGGTCCACACGACGTCCGGGCCGTTGCCCGCGCCGTCGCTCGCGTCGAGATGGAGGGTGCGGCCGGGCCGGGCGAGCTTCGCCACGTCGGCGTCCCGGTCCGCGCCGGTCACCGCGAAGACGTCGCCGTCGCGGCAGCTCGGCAGGTCGGCCATCTCCCGCAGCGTGGCACAGGTGCCCACGGTGAGGCCGACGGTGTTCGCCGGCCCCTTGTCGGAGCTCCAGCGCCCGTCGCCCAGCTCGGTGCTGCCAACCGAGGTGGCCTTCCGCACGCCCTTGGTCGCGGCGAACTGCTGGGCGGCCGGGAGGAAGGGCAGCCCCCGTGACAGGTTGACCTGCATCTGCACCCGGTCGGTGTTCTGCCCGGTGTACTTGGTGTAGTCGTCCTGGACCCCCGCGAACAGCATCTGCAGCGCGATCGCCCCGGCCACCGCGACCGCGATGCCGTTGACCAGGCGGGCCGCCGAACCGCTGCTCAACTGCAGCCGTCGTACGGCCAGTTGCCAGGACAGCCCGCCGCTTCCGAGCCGGGCCACGACCGCCTCGACGACCCATGGCAGCAGCGCGGTGACACCGACGAGCAGCAGCAGGACGCCGCCGATCACCAGGTACTCGTTGAAGGTGCCGTTGCTGCGGCCCTGTCCGATCATGGGGGTGAGCATCGCCAGGCCGCCCAGCGGCAGCAGCAGCCGCCACCACAGCCGGCGGCGGGTGGGCTTGGCCGTACGGACCACGCCCAGCGGCTCGATGACCACCCGGCGCAGCGCGAACAGCGTGACCAGCACCGCCGCCGCCGGAACGGCGAGAGCGACCAGGGCGGCCAGTGCCGGGGAGGGATCGAGATAGCTGGGGAAGACGCTGATGCCCACGATCTCGACCGAGCCCGCGAGCTGCCGGCCGAGCAGGAAGAAGACGGTGCCGAAGACCAGCCCGAGCAGCGAGCCCGCGAGTGCCTCGCCGGCCGCGATCCGCCGGGTCATCCGGCTGTCGGAGCCCACCAGCCGCAGCGCGGCCAGCCTGCGGTCGCGCCGCTCGCCGCCGAACCGTACGGCCGTGGCGATGAACACGGCGACCGGCATCAGCAGCACCACGAAGACGACCAGCACCAGCAGGATCAGTACCGGGTCGGCCTTGTTCACCGGTGAGGCCTTCGGCGGACCGAAGTGGTCGATCCGGGCCGTCCGCCAGCCGTCGAAGCGCGGGGCGAGGTCCTTCGCCCCGGCGTAGTAGGCGAGTTCGTGCGAGCCGATGAGTCCGGGCTCGGCGATCGTCCCGGTGATCCGGTACGGCAGCCGCTCGCGCAGCAGCTTGCCGTCCGCCGAGCCGAGGAGGTCCTTCAGTGCGGGGGAGACGACCATCTCGCCGGGCGCCGGGTACTTCGTGAGGCCCGGTGCGAGCGGTGCCCGCGGCCCTTCGGGCTCCACCAGCCGGCCGCGCACGTCGCTGCCGCGGAAGGTGCTGTCGGTGTCGGAGATCACCAGGGTGTTCGCGGCCTTCGCCCGGTGCGGGCCGTAGGTGTAGTCCAAGCGGTCCTGGTTGCGCTGGTCCCGTACCGCCAGCGCGTTCGGGATCGCGGTCGTCAGCAGCAGCAGCGCGACGCCGAGACCGACGCCGACCGCCGTCAGCAGCATCCGGATCCAGCCCTCCCGCCCGCCGGTGAAGGCGAACCGGACCCCCATGCCGAGGTCCCGGCCCCATTGCCGGGCGTTCATATGGCGCGCTCCATGTCCCGGGACTTGCCGTCGCGTACGACGATCTCGCGGTCGGAGTAGGCGGCCACCCGGGGCTCGTGCGTGACCAGGACGACGGCCGCGTTGGCGGTGCGGGCCGCGTCGGTCAGCAGCTCCATCACGCGCTCGCCGTTGAGGGAGTCGAGTGCGCCGGTCGGCTCGTCGGCGAACACCACCCGGGGCTCGGTGACCAGTGCGCGCGCCACCGCGACGCGCTGTCCCTGGCCGCCGGAGACCTCGCCGGGCCGCTTGTCCTTGAGGTCGTCCACCTCCAGGCGTTCCATCCAGGCGAGCGCGGCCCGCTCGGCCTGCTTGCGGGGGCGGCCGTTCAGCCTGAGGGGCAGGGCCACGTTCTCCACGCAGGTCAGCTCGGGTACCAGCTGGCCGAACTGGAAGACGAACCCGAACTCGGAGCGGCGCAGCGCGCTGCGTTCGGCGTCGTTCATGCCGGCGAGTTCGCGGCCGTTGTAGATGATGGACCCGGAGTCGGGCGGCACGATGCCGGCGAGGCAGTGCAGCAGCGTCGACTTGCCGGAGCCGGAGGGGCCCATCACGGCGACGACCTCGCCGGGGTGGATGGAGAACTCGGCGCCGTCGAGCGCGACCGTGGGGCCGTAGGCCTTGTGCAGGTTCTCGGCGGCGAGCAGGAAGCCGGGGGGAGGAGTCACTTGGCCACCACCTCGCGGAGCTTGTCGAGGCGCGCGGCGGTCAGTTCCAGCCAGCGCAGGTCGGCCTCCAGATGGAACAGCGCGTGGTCGCAGATCAGCTGGTCCGCGAGGTCGCCCTTGCGCTTGCGGTCGGTCAGGATCCGCATGCTGCGCAGGTGCTCGGCGCGCTGGGTGTCGAGTATGAGGGAGGCGTCGCGGTGGGTGAGGAGGGCGAGGACGACCTTGGTGTACAGGGTCGACTGCAGGTACTCCTCGGGCTTCTCCGGAGTGGCGAGCCAGGCGTTGACGTCGGTGATGCCGGCTTCGGTGATGGCGTACCGCTTGCGCTCGGGACCGCCGCCCGCCTCGATCCCGTCGACTTCCACGAGGCCGTGCTTCAGCAGCCGGGACATCGTGGAGTAGACCTGGCCGTAGTGCAGCGGCCGGTCGTGACCGAACTTCTCGTCGAAGGCCCGCTTCAGGTCGTAACCGTGCCGCGGGCCGGACTCCAGGAGCCCCAGGAGAGTGTGACCGATGGACATGCGCAGCACTCTACACATGGTGTATACGCAGCATGTATACGCGGAGTGCAGGGATCATGGCCCGGTGTGCGGCGGTGCAGGTGGGAGCCGATTGTCACGGTTCCGAAACAGGCGGCCGGCCCCTGCGCGGCATGGGGCCGGTCTCCTTCGGCAGCCGTCCCGCCTCCGCCAGCGCCCTGCGCAGCAGGAACTCGATCTGCGCGTTGGCCGACCGCAGGTCCTCCCCGGCCCACCGCGCGATCGCCTCGTACACCGACGGGTCCAGCCGCAGCAGCACCTGCTTGCGCTGCTGCGGCCGTCGCTTCGGGGTCTCCGAAGGCTCCGTCACTGGTAGAGCGTCCCGGTGTTGAGGACCGGCTGCGGGGCCCGGTCGCCGCAGAGCACCACCATCAGGTTGGACACCATCGCCGCCTTGCGCTCCTCGTCGAGTTCCACGATGTCCGCCTCCGCGATCCGGGCGAGCGCCGCCTCGACCATGCCGACCGCGCCGTCCACGATCTGCCGCCGCGCGGCCACGACCGCACCGGCCTGCTGCCGCTGGAGCATCGCCGAGGCGATCTCCGGAGCGTATGCGAGATGCGTGAAGCGCGACTCGACGATCCGCACTCCGGCCGCCTCCACGCGCGCCTGCAGCTCCTTGGCCAGCTTCTCGGTGATCTCCTCGGCGTTGCCGCGCAGCGAGAGGCCGTCCTCCTCGTGGGCGTCGTACGGGTACTCGATCGCGATGTGCCGTACGGCGGTCTCGGTCTGGGTGGCGACGAACTCGGCGAAGTCGTCCACCTCGAAGGTGGCCTGGGCGGTGTCCTGGACCTTCCACACCACGACCGCGGCCAGCTCGATCGGGTTGCCGTAGGCGTCGTTGACCTTCAGCACGGCGGTCTCGTGGTTGCGCACGCGGGTGGAGATCCGGGTCCGCGAGGTGAGGGGGTTCACCCAGCGCAGGCCGTCCTGCCGGATCGTGCCCCGGTAGCGGCCGAAGAGCTGGACGACGCGGGCCTCGCCGGGGGCGATGGTGTTCAGGCCGCCCATCGCCAGGAGGCCGGCGAGCAGCACGAGGACGCCGGCGGCTATGAGGCCCCCCTTGGCGCCGCCGGCGGAGACCGTCGAGGAGGTGGCGAAGAGGCCGGCCGCGACGGCCACGCCGAGCAGGCCGAGCAGCAGGGCGAGCCCGCCGCCGATGCTGTGCGCGGTGAACTCCCGTACGCGCGGGGCGGGCATCTCGGGTACGTCGGACATGGATCATCCCCCGTTTCGTGAAAGCTTAGCTTGGGTCTATCTAAGTGATATCACTTTTCGGGGTGGAAGCAACCCTGTGCCCTCCAGAGCCGTCGGTTCCCTTGGGGCAGGTGCTGATTGTCACGTCCGTAAAAGAGCGGATCGGACGCCCTTTGTCATATAGACGGGTGTTAGCTTTCGGAGCTGACCACTGAGACGGAAGCGGAGCGAAGGACCCATGGGACGAGCGGAAGAGAGACGAGCGCGACAGCGCGGTGGCCACCGCGCGGCGCCCAGGCGCCGCCGCTCCGCCCCCACGGCGGCTGCACCGGCCGGCGGCAAGCCCGCGAAGAGCTTCATACGCCGGCTCTTCAGCTGGAAGAAGATCCTCGGCACGTTCCTCGGGCTGTGCCTGCTCGGCATCGGCGGCTTCATCGCCCTCTACATGCTGGTGGACATCCCCAAGGGCGCCAACGCCCTCGCCCAGCAGGAGAGCAACGTCTACAAGTACAGCGACGGCACGGTCCTGGCCCGCGTCGGCAAGACCAACCGCGAGAGCGTGGACCTGTCGAAGGTGCCCAAGGACGTCCAGCACACCTTCGTCGCCGCCGAGAACAAGACCTTCTACTCGGACTCCGGCATCGACCTCAAGGGCCTGGCCCGCGGTCTGTACAACACGGCGATGGGCCGCGGCGCCCAGGGCGGTTCCACGATCACCCAGCAGTACGTCAAGAACTACTACCTCACCCAGAACCAGACCGTCACCCGCAAGCTCAAGGAGATGGTCATCTCCTTGAAGGTCGACCAGAGGCTGTCCAAGGACCAGATCCTCGCGGGCTACATCAACACCAGCTACTACGGCCGCGGCGCCTACGGCATCCAGGCCGCCGCCCAGGCCTACTACCGCACCGACGCCGAGAAGCTGACGGTCCAGCAGGGCGCCTACCTCGCCGCGCTCCTCCAGGCGCCGAGCCAGTACGACTGGGCCGTCGCGACCTCCACGGGCAAGAAGCTGGTGCAGGCCCGCTGGAACTACGTCCTGGACAACATGGTCAAGCAGCACTGGCTGGACCCGGCCGCGCGGCAGGCCATGAAGTTCCCGTACCCCAAGGAGCCCAAGGCGACGCCGAGTCAGGCGGGCCAGAAGGGCTATCTGATCGACCTCGCCAACCAGCAGCTCGAACAGCAGCTGATGCAGCAGGAGAACATCAGCCGCTCCCAGGCGGAGGCCGAGGTGATCGACCGCGGCTGGACCATCACCCTGAACATCGACAAGAAGAAGCAGGTCAAGCTGGAGCAGGCCGTCAAGTCCGAGCTGACCGGCAAGCTGGACCCGAAGAAGCGCAAGGTCGACGGCGCGGTCCAGGCCGGCGCGGTCTCGGTGGACCCGAAGACCGGCAGGATCGTCGCGATGTACGGCGGCAAGGACTACTTCCAGCACTACGTCAACAACGCCACCCGCCGGGACTACCAGCCCGCCTCGACGTTCAAGCCGGTCATCCTCGCCGCCGCGCTGCAGAACAGCGCCACCACGCAGGACGGCAAGCCCATCACCGCCAGCACGATCTACGACGGCACCAGCGGCCGCCAGGTCGTGGACCACGGCAGCAAGGTCGGCTTCGGCCCGCCGAACGAGGACCACCAGAACTACGGGCCCATCACCGTCCAGCAGGCCATGAACAACTCCGTGAACTCCGTCTTCGCGCAGATGGGCATGGACGTGGGCATGGACAAGGTCATGAGCACGGCCAAGCAGCTCGGCATGGACACCACGGGTATGCAGGCGGTGCCCGCGCAGACCCTCGGCTCGATGGGCGCGAGCCCGCTGGAGATGGCCGGGATCTACGCCACGCTCGACAACCACGGCAACAAGGTGACACCGAGCATCCTCAAGTCGGCCGAGCAGAGCAGCCGTTCGGTCCAGATCCCCGACCCGGTCGGCGGCCAGGTGATCAGCCGGACCGCCGCCGACACCGTGACCTCCGTGCTGACCGGTGTGGTCGACGACGGCACGGCGAAGCAGCGCGTGGCGGACAACTCGCTGCGCGCCGGCCAGCAGGTGGCCGGCAAGACCGGTACCTCCGACGAGGACAAGTCCGCCTGGTTCACCGGCTACACGCCCGACCTGGTCACCTCCGTCGGCCTGTTCGGCGAGCAGAGCGGGTCCGGCCGCCATGTGTCCCTGACGGGTGCGACCGGCCTGCTCGATCCGCCCGGCCGCGTCAACGGCGGCACCTACCCGGCGCAGGTCTGGGCGGCGTACACCTTCGGCGTGACGGGCAGCGCCACGTTCGACCTCGACACCACCCAGGGCGCGGCCGTCCAGCCGACGGCCCCCCCGACCTACAGCCAGACCCCGTCGCAGACGCCGTCGCACACGCCGACCAGCAAGGCGCCGAGCAGCTCCGCGCCCCCGTCCAGGACGCCGCCGTCGCACCCGCCGACCCAGCCCCCCACACAGCCCCCGACGCAGCCTCCCACGCAGCCCCCGACGCAGACGCCGACGGGCCAGATCACGCAGGACCCGATCGACCCGGGCGGCAACGGAGGGAACTTCGGCCAGGGCAACTTCGGCCAGTAGGAGCGCACACGAAGGGCGCCCGGGGACTCCCCGGGCGCCCTTGGCGCAGGTACGGCTCGCTCAGCCCCGGTTCAGCTCGAACCACACCACCTTGCCGGTGCTCAGCCGGGTCGCGCCCCAGCGCCGGGCCAGCTTGTTGACCAGGTACAGGCCGCGCCCGCCCTCGTCCGTGGCCCGGGCCTGGCGCAGCCGCGGCAGCTGCGGCACATCGTCGCCGACCTCGCAGCGCAGCACGTCCGTGCGCAGCAGCCGCAGCGTCACCGGCCGGGACGCGTACCGCACGGCGTTCGTCACGACCTCGCTGACCAGCAGCTCCACCGAGTCCGACAGGTCCTCCAGGTCCCAGCGGGCGAGCGCGCGCCGGGCCAGCCGGCGGGCCTGGCCGGGGGCCGTCTCCTCCGGCTCCAGCCGCCAGTACGCGACATCGCTCGGCGCGATCCCGTCGAAACGGGCCGCGAGCAGCGCGATGTCGTCGTCCCGGTCCCCCGGCCCGAGCATGTCCAGCACCTCGTCGCACAGGGCTTCCAGCGGCGGCGGATGGTCCGGCCCGGTCAACTGGGCGGTCGCGGCGAGCTTTTCCCGCAGCTGCTCTATGCCGGTCCACACGTCCCGCAGCCGGGACTCCACCAGCCCGTCGGTGTAGAGGAGCAGCGTGGCCCCGGCGGGCGCGTCCAGCTCGACGGCCTCGAAGTCCACCCCTCCGACCCCGATCGGCGCGCCCGGCGGTACCCGCAGCACCTCGGCCCGCCCGCCCAGGTGCAGCAGCACGGGCGGCGGATGGCCGGCGTTGGCGATGGTGATGCGGTGGGTGACCGGGTCGTAGACGGCGTACAGGCAGGTCGCCATGCGGTCCGTGCCGAGCCGCTGCGCCTGCTCGTCCAGGTGGTGCAGCACCTCCTGCGGCGGCAGATCGAGCCCGGCCAGGGTCTGCGCGGTGGTGCGCAGCTGGCCCATGATCGCCGCCGAGGTCATGGAGTGCCCCATGACGTCACCGACCACCAGCGCGACCCGGCTGCCCGGCAGCGGAATCGCGTCGTACCAGTCGCCGCCGACCCGCGCGGTCTCCGCCGCCGGCAGATACCGCGACGCCAGCCGTACACCCGTCGGGCGGGGCAGGGTCTCGGGCAGCATGGTGCGCTGCAGCTCGTCGGCGATGTACGCCTCCCGGCCGTACAGCACCGCCTTGTCGATGCCGAGCGCGCTGTGCGTGGCCAGCTGGGCCGCCACCAGCAGGTCGTCGCCCTCGAACGCCAGCCGCTCCGGGCGGCGCAGGAACAGCGCCGCGCCGATCACCCGGCGCCGGCCGCGCAACGGCGCGAGGATCGCGTGCTGCCCGGACGGTACGACCGTCTCGGCGCAGTCGCCGAGCAGCTCGGGCAGCGCGGCCCGGGCGGCGGGCGCGTCCGCGAACACCGGCCGCACCCCGCGCAGCACCTCGTTCAGCGCGCCCCCGGGGCGCACCTCGCACAGCTCGGTGGTGAGCGAGGACAGCTCGGCCAGCGCGCTCGGCTCCGGCTCGGGGTCGAAGGCCGGGGGCAGCAGCACCCCCTCGGTGTCCCGGTCCTCCGGAATCCGGTCGGTACGGCGCAGCCGCAGCACCACCGGACCGGTGGGCCGCTCGTCGCCGACCGGCAGCGGATCGCGCAGATAGACCAGGATCGCGTCCGAGAACGTCGGCACGGTCGCCCGGCACAGGCCCATCACGATCTCGTCCAGATCGAGGCCGCGCGCGATCCGCCGGGTGGCCGCGCCCACGAATCTCAGCCGATCGCCGTCGCGCCGCATCGGCATCGGCCGGCCCGGCGGCAGACCGCGCCCGGTACGGCGCTCCTGACCGCCCGGCGTGCGGTCCGCCGTCCGCTCCTGCTCGGCGCCGGGCTGCGGCGGGATGGCCTCCGGCCCGGGACGCGGGGGGACGGCCTCCGACGCCGGTCGCGGCGGGACGGCATCAGGCGCGGGCCGCGGGCGGTGTGCGCCGGGCTCGGTGGTCGCGGGCTGGGAGTGCTCGGGGCCGTTGACTGGGGGCTCCTTCCCCTTGCCGACCGGGGATTGCGTCCCCCTGCCGTCCTTTCCCTGGCCACAGGGCGTGGCCGTACCCGGTCCGCAGGACGCTCCCTCCGCCCGGGCCTGCGCCGGTAAGGCCGGGGTGGTGGCGGGCTTCGGGGTACGCAGGAGCGCCCCGCGGCCCTCCGCGGGGTCGGCGCCCTGGGGGCGCTCGAAGGAGGTGGGCTGCTCCGTCACGCGTGTCGCATCCATCCGTACGGCACTGCGCGCCGGGCGCGCAGTTGCTCCCGCAGAAGTCCCGATACCCGCAATACGTGCCCCAGGAACGGAATTCCCGCGTGCTCAGAGGTGGTTCCTGTGCCCTGGTGCCCCTCGCTCACGTGCTGCCGCCCCTCGGTGACGATCGGTCAAGCTCTGCGCATGCTCCCGGAGTTGCACTTCTGCTCCCATCCGCCACCCGACCACCACCCCTCAACGACAGTGCCGCGCACTGACTCTGATTATCCGTTTGCGGACGACGATCCTACGTTTCCTGCCCGGGGGCGCATCAAGGGTCTCATGAGGACACGTGCGCGGGCGTATGGTCCCAGTCCTCGGGGAGAGAAGGTACCTCCCAGGACGGATCCGGGCGCCAGTGCTGCCAGCCGTCCGAGAACGGCGCCCCCCAGGCCTCGATCACCTCGACCGCCTCCCGCCCGGCCGCCCGGACCCGCTCGGCGGTGGCCGCGTTCATCAGCCCGTCCCGCTGGGCCTGCGCGAACTCGTCCTCGTCGCGCCAGTGCCAGCTGCGGTCGGGGTGCACGGAGATGTCCAGGAAGTAGTCCTCGGAGTCCACCCCGCCCGCCCAACGGGCCAGCGGCTGCTCGAGGTTGACGTACCAGTTCTTGAACCGCCAGCCCGGCTCCCAGAACAGCCACACCGACCAGGGCCGGCCGGGCTGGGCCAGCTTCAGCACGCCCGTGCCGAACCAGCGGTCCCGCTGCACCGAGCGCGGCTTGGTGTAGCGGGACCGGAGCGGCTCCAGGTGCACGGGTGTGCCGTCGGCGAGGACCGGCTTCACGCACTCGGTGCCGGGGGCCATCCACACGGCGAGCAGGTCGGCGTCGTCGCGTACGACGGTGACGGGCCGCGCGATGTGGATGTGCGCGCCGGCGTTCTCCCGGTAGCGCCACAGGATCTGGGTCCCGGTGCTCCAGCGGGTCGCCGGTCCCGGGTCCGTCGTGTGCGCCGCGTCCGCCGTGTCCACGTGTGTCGTCGCTCCGTCGTCCGTCATGGACAGATATTAGGTGCCGCAGGCATACGACGCTGCGGTGCACGTCACGGTTCCGGCGGTGGCCGAAAAGGTTCGCTCGCGGCTAGGGACGTGTCATCCGCAGCACGTCCAGCGCCTCGTCGAGCTGCTCCAGGGTCAGGTCGCCGCGCTCGATGTACCCGCCCTCCAGCACGACTTGCCGGATCGTCCTGCGCTCCGCGAGGGACTTCTTGGCGACCTTCGCGGCCTCCTCGTAGCCGATGTACTTGTTGAGCGGGGTGACCACGGAGGGGGACGACTCGGCGTACTCGCGCGCCCGTTCACGGTCGGCGGTGATGCCGTCCACGGTCCGGTCGGCCAGCAGCCGGGAGACGTTGGCGAGCAGCCGGACGGATTCGAGCACGTTCCTGGCGATGAGCGGCAGCATGACGTTCAGCTCGAAGTTGCCGGAGGCGCCGGCGGTGGCGATGGCCGCGTCGTTGCCGGTCACCTGGGCGGCCACCATCAGTACGGCCTCGGGGATCACCGGGTTGACCTTGCCCGGCATGATGGACGACCCCGGCTGCAGGTCGGGCAGCCGGATCTCGGCGAGCCCGGTGCGCGGCCCGGACGCCATCCACCGCAGGTCATTGGCGATCTTCGTCAGCCCGACCGCGATGGTCCTGAGCTGCCCGCTGGTCTCCACGATCCCGTCCCGGGCGCCCTGCGCCTCGAAGTGGTCGCGGGCCTCGGTCAGCGGCAGCCCGGTGACCCGGGCGACCTCCTGGATGACGGCGGCGGAGAAGCCGGGCGGGGTGTTGATGCCGGTGCCGACGGCGGTGCCGCCGAGGGGGAGTTC
The DNA here is from genome assembly GCF_040298985.1 of Streptomyces sp. NPDC001093. Lineage (NCBI taxonomy): Bacteria > Bacillati > Actinomycetota > Actinomycetes > Kitasatosporales > Streptomycetaceae > Streptomyces > Streptomyces sp. NPDC001093. Next base: position 50,532 of record NZ_JBEPBF010000053.1, read on the forward strand.
GGCGAGGCGGGGCAGGGAGGCGCGCAGCCGCTCGACGCCGTACCGGATCTGGGCCGCGTATCCGCCGAACTCCTGGCCGAGGGTCACGGGAGTGGCGTCCATCAGGTGGGTCCGCCCGGACTTCACGACATCGGCGAACTCCTCGGACTTGCGGGTCAGGGAGGCGGCGAGGTGCTCGAGGGCGGGGATCAGGTCATGGGTGACGGCGGCGGTGGCGGCGATGTGGATGGAGGAGGGGAAGACGTCGTTGGAGGACTGGGAGGCGTTGACGTGGTCGTTCGGGTGCACGTCCCGGCCGAGCCGCTCACTGGCGAGGGTGGCGATGACCTCGTTGGTGTTCATGTTCGACGAGGTGCCGGAGCCGGTCTGGAAGACGTCGATGGGGAAGTGCTCGTCCCACTGTCCCCGCGCGACTTCGGCGGCCGCCTCCTGGATCGCCTGGGCGGTCTCCTTGTCGACCACGCCGAGCTGCGCGTTCACCTTGGCGGCGGCGCCCTTGATCCGGGCCAGGGCCTCGATGTGGGCGCGCTCCAGGCGCTGGCCCGAGATGGGGAAGTTCTCGACGGCACGCTGGGTCTGGGCGCGCCACTTGGCGGTGGCGGGCACGCGGACCTCGCCCATGGAGTCGTGCTCGATGCGGTAGTCGCTGTCGCTCATGGCAGCTATAGCGATCGGGCCCACGGGGTTGTTCCCCGTCGTTACGCTGAGTGAGCGACGTCTCCGCCGACGTGAACGTGGGCTGCGGGGCCGGGTCCTGGAAGAACTCGTTCGACTTGTTCGTCCGGCGGCACCTGCCGGCCTGTCCGGTGCTTGAGGGCGGGGCCTTTCGGACGGAACGGGGTCCGGGGCGGAGTCCTCCGGGCGGGGTCGAAGGGGCGCGGTCCCTGGGGATGGGACGGGTAGGGGCGGCGGGGGCGAGACGAGTCCGCCCCGCCCCGGAGCCACTACGCCAGTCCGGGACCCCGCACCGGGATCGACGTGAACGTCGGCTGCGGGGCCGGGTCCTGGAAGAAGTCGTTGCCCTTGTCGTCCACGACGATGAACGCCGGGAAGTCCTCGACCTCGATCTTCCAGACGGCCTCCATGCCCAGCTCCTCGTACTCCAGGACCTCGACCTTCTTGATGCAGTCCTGGGCGAGACGGGCGGCCGGGCCGCCGATGGAGCCGAGGTAGAAGCCGCCGTGCGCGGCACACGCGTCGGTGACCTGCTTGCTGCGGTTGCCCTTGGCGAGCATCACCCTGGAGCCGCCCGCCGCCTGGAACTGCTCCACGTAGGAGTCCATGCGGCCGGCCGTCGTCGGGCCGAAGGAACCGGAGGCGTAGCCCTCGGGGGTCTTCGCCGGGCCCGCGTAGTACACCGGGTGGTCCTTCAGGTACTGCGGCATCTCCTCGCCCGCGTCGAGCCGCTCCTTGATCTTGGCGTGCGCGATGTCGCGGGCCACGACCAGCGGGCCGGTCAGGGAGAGGCGGGTCTTGACCGGGTACTTGGTCAGCTCGGCGAGGATCGTGTCCATCGGCTGGTTGAGGTCGATCCTGACCACGTCGGAGGACTCGTCGAGGTGCTCGTCGGTCGTCTCCGGCAGGAAGCGCGCCGGGTCGGTCTCCAGCTGCTCCAGGAAGACGCCCTCCGCGGTGATCTTCGCGACGGCCTGGCGGTCGGCCGAGCAGGAGACGGCGATGGCGACTGGGCAGGACGCGCCGTGCCGGGGGAGGCGGACCACGCGGACGTCGTGGCAGAAGTACTTGCCGCCGAACTGGGCGCCGATGCCGATCTTCTGGGTCAGCTCGAAGACCTTCTGCTCGAGCTCCTTGTCCCGGAAGCCGTGTCCCAGCTCCGAGCCCTCCGCCGGGATCTCGTCCAGGTAGTGCGCGGAGGCGTACTTCGCCGTCTTCAGCGCGTACTCGGCGCTCGTGCCGCCGACGACGATCGCCAGGTGGTACGGCGGGCAGGCGGCCGTACCGAGCGAACGGATCTTCTCCTCCAGGAACCGCATCATGGAGGCCTCGTTCAGGACGGCCTTCGTCTCCTGGTAGAGGAACGACTTGTTGGCCGAGCCGCCGCCCTTGGCCATGAACAGGAACTTGTAGGCGCCGCCGTCGGTCGCGTACAGCTCGATCTGGGCCGGGAGGTTGGAGCCGGTGTTCTTCTCCTCCCACATGGTGAGCGGGGCCATCTGCGAGTAGCGCAGGTTCAGCTTGGTGTAGGCGTCGTAGATGCCGTGCGAGAGGTGCTTCTCGTCCTCACCTTCGGTGAGGACGTTCTGGCCGCGCTTGCCCATGACGATCGCCGTGCCGGTGTCCTGGCACATCGGGAGCACGCCCGCCGCTGCGATGTTCGCGTTCTTCAGCAGGTCCAGGGCGACGAACTTGTCGTTGCCGGACGCCTCCGGGTCGTCGATGATCCGGCGCAGCTGGGCGAGGTGGGCGGGGCGCAGGTAGTGCTGGATGTCGTGGACGGCCTCCTCGGCCAGCTTGCGCAGCGCCTCCGGCTCCACCTTGAGGAACGTCCGCCCGTCCGGGCCCTCGACGGTGGAGACGCCCTCGGACGTCACCAGCCGGTACGGGGTGGTGTCCTCTCCCTGGGGGAGCAGATCGGTGTACGCGAACTCAGGCATCTCAGCCCATTCCTCACTCTGACGGACGGCGCCCGCCGACGCTGGCGGGCCTCACCAGCGTAGAACCTGCCGCCGACACGAAACCTGTGAGGTAAGGCTCAGTTCGACACGCCGGGGTTTTCCACAGCCCCTAGTCGCGATCTATCGCGTTTCGGTACGCTGTCCGCGTGGACCTTCAGAAGCACACCGACGCACCTGTCGCCGAGCTGCGTGCCTCGGACGCCGACCGTGACCGCATCGCCGAGATCCTCCGAGAGGCCCTGGCCGAGGGCCGGCTGACCGCCGACGAGCACGCCGAGCGGGTCGAGGGCGTCCTCGCCGCCAAGACGGTGGGCGAGCTGGAGGTCTTCATCCGGGACCTGCCGGCCGCGCACCAGCGCCCCGCCGCCGGTGCCTATGCGCCCGTCCCGCCCCGGCCCACCCCGGGCGCGATCCCGCAGGAGGCCGACGCCAACGTTGTCGCCGTGTTCAGCAGCGCCGTGCGCCGGGGTCGCTGGCGCGCCGGGCGCCGGATCCACGCGTACTCGGTCTTCGGCAGCGTCGAGATCGACCTCAGCGAGGCGATCTTCGAGTACCAGCAGGTCGTGATCAAGGCCGTCTCGGTCTTCGGCGACGTCCAGATCCGCGTCCCGGAGAACGTGTCGCTGCGCGGCACCGGAGGCGGCGTCCTCGGCAACTTCGAGGTGGACACGCTGGACTCGGTCGAGTCCGACGCGCCGGTCGTCTACGTCGACGGCTGGGCCGTACTCGGCAATGTCGAGGCACGCCCCAGGCGGGGCAAGCGCGTGGCGGACATCCTGGACCGGGTGCAGAGCAAGGTCGACCGGAAGCTGGAGCGGGTCCAGGACAAGGTCGACCGGAAGCTGCGCAAACACCTGGGGCGCTGACGGTCGCGAATGCGCCGGTGAGCGGAAGGTTCCGTTCCTCCTGTGCGGCCCGGTGGGGGCGTGAACGAGACGCCCGCGCGCCTGCGACTGGGAACGCTGTGCATAGGCGCGCGCACAGCGGGTAGGGCTTGCTGCATCGTCTCTCGCTCGCGAAGCCGTCGTCAGGAGTAGACCCGTGCTGCAACCGCCGCATTCGTCCCTGCAGGTAGCTGCCCTTCCGGCGCAGCGGGTGCCAGCGCGAGACAGGGACCAAGACGCTCCCTGGCACACCGAGGCGGTGTGCCGGCGCGACGAGGCGGGCCTGTTCTTCGCCCCGTCGAAGGAGCCGACCGCCGCCCGGCTGTCCCGCGAGGAGGCGGCCAAGCGCGTCTGCGCCCGCTGCCCGGTGATGGTCGAGTGCCGCGAACACGCCCTCCTGCAGCCCGAGCCGTACGGCGTCTGGGGCGGCCTCACGGCGGCGGAGCGCCGCGTGGTCCTGGCGCGAAGGCGCCGCCGGGAGATGGAGCTGAAGAAGGCGGCACGGGCGACGGCGGCCAACCGCATAGCGGGTTAGGACACTGAAGAGGGAGCGCCCCCGCCGCACCGGGGGCGCCTTTCCCTGAGGGGCGCGGGCGGCGCTACTTCGCCCGGTCGAAGTCGATCGCGCTGTAGGCCCGCAGCTTGGCGAGCCGGTGCTCGGAGTAGATCCTGCGCACGGTCCCCGACTTCGACCGCATCACGATCGACTCGGTCAGCGCGGTCTCCGACCGGTACTGGACGCCCCGCAGCAGCTCACCGTCGGTGATCCCGGTCGCGACGAAGAAGACGTTCTCCCCGGACACCAGGTCGTCGGTCGTCAGAACGCGGTCCAGGTCGTGCCCGGCGTCGATGGCCCGCGCACGCTCCTCGTCGTCCTTGGGCCACAGCTTGCCCTGAATCGTCCCGCCCAGGCACTTCACGGCGCAGGCCGAGATGATGCCCTCCGGCGTACCGCCGATGCCGAGCAGCAGGTCGACGCCCGTGCCCTCGCGCAGCGCGTAGATGGAGCCCGCCACGTCACCGTCGGAGATCAGCTTGATGCGCGCGCCGGCCTCGCGGACCTCCCTGATCAGCCCCTCGTGCCGCGGCCGGTCGAGGATGACGACCGTCACGTCCTCGGGCGTGGCCTTCTTCGCCTTGGCGATCCGCTTGATGTTCACGGCCACGGGCGCGTCGATGTCGACGAACTCGGCGGCCTCGGGGCCGGTGACCAGTTTGTCCATGTAGAACACGGCGGACGGGTCGAACATGGCGCCCCGCTCGGCCGCCGCGAGGACGGCGATCGCGTTGGGCATGCCCTTGGCGGTCAGGGTGGTGCCGTCGATCGGGTCGACCGCGATGTCGACCTCGGGACCGGTGCCGTCGCCCACGTGCTCCCCGTTGAAGAGCATCGGGGCCTCGTCCTTCTCGCCCTCGCCGATGACGACGACGCCGTTCATCGACACGGTGGAGACGAGGGTCCGCATGGCGCGCACCGCGGCACCGTCGGCGCCGTTCTTGTCGCCGCGCCCCACCCAGCGGCCGGCGGCCATGGCGGCGGCTTCGGTCACCCGGACGAGTTCCAGGGCGAGGTTGCGGTCGGGAGCCTCGGAGGGAACATCGAGCTCGGACGGCAGGTGATGATTTTCGGTCATCGGAGCGCACCTTTCTGATACGACGACGGCCGGATGAGGGTGTTGGCCCCGACTCTATCGTTAGGCAGACAAAATGAGCAGGGGACCCCACGGATGAGCGCTTGGGGTACCTGCGACGATAGAGGGCGTGGCAGGTTCGAACGGCAAGCAGAAGACGGCCCGGGACATGATTCTCTCCCTGGCCCTGATCGGCATCGCGGCGGCGGTCGTCTACTTCCTCACCATCCCGCACGACGATCACGCTCCCGACCTCAAGCGGGTCGACTACCAGGTCGAACTGCTCACGGCCCGTCGCGCGGCGAGCTACCCGGTGGCCGCCCCCGAGGGCCTGCCGAGTACCTGGAAAGCGACCTCCGTACGCTTCCAGGGCGAGAACGGCGACCGCTGGCACCTGGGCCTGCAGACCCCGGACAGCCAGTATGTGCAGATCGAGCAGTCGACGCAGAAGCGGGCCGACTTCATCGACCAGGCCAGCCAGGGCGCGTCGGCGACGAAGAACACCGAGACGATCGGCGGCCGCACCTGGACCCGCTACACAGGTGGCCGCTACGACGCCCTCGTCCTGAACGGCACGCCCGGCTCCACCACGGTGGTGGCCGGTACGGCGTCCTTCGCGGAGCTGACGAAGGTGGCGGCGGCGCTGAAGATGCAGTGAGCCACGCAGGGCATGCGAAGAGGCCCCCGGCGGTGCCGGGGGCCTCTTCGTGTGTCCGGTGCGTCTCAGACGGTCGTGACGACGTCGTCGTACGCCAGGCGCGGCGAGCGCGGGAACCAGGCGTCCGGACCCGGCCTGCCGATGTTGACCACCATCAGCGGGGTGTGGTCGTCGTCCAGGAACTCCTTGCGGACGCCCTCGAAGTCGAGGCCGGTCATCGGGCCGGCGGCGAGACCCGCGGCACGGACGCCGATGATGAAGTAGGCGGCCTGCAGGGCGGCGTTCAGCGCGGCGGCGCCCTCACGGGCCGGACGCTCGCCGAAGAAGAGGTCCTTGGCCTGCGGGAAGTGCGGGAAGAGGGTCGGCAGCTCCTCGTGGAACTCGTTGTCCGCGGAGAGGATCGCGACCAGCGGGGCGGTGGCCGTCTTCGGCTGGTTGCCCTCGGCCATGTGCTGCACCAGGCGCTCGCGGGCCTCGGCGGAGCGGACCAGGGTGATGCGCAGCGGGCTCTGGTTGAAGGCGGTGGGGCCGTACTTGACCAGGTCGTAGATCGCCTGGACCTGCTCGTCGGTCACCGGCTCGTCGGTGAAGGTGTTCGCGGTGCGGGCCTCGCGGAACAGCAGGTCCTGGGCGGCGGGGTCAAGAACGAGAGACATGCGTGGACTTCCTAGGTGGCGCCGGGATCCGACGTACCGGACCGTGGTCCGGATCGGCTGACAGGCATGACCCTACGCCAATGAAGTTCAACCTTCAACAAAGCTCGGGGTGCGGTGACCCGCTTCACAGCCCACGGTCCACGCCTACCCGGCGTCCCCCTCCTCTCCCTCCTCCTCGTGCTCCTCCTCGGCCAGCGCCGCGTCCAGCCGGGCCCGCGCCCCCTCCAGCCAACGCCGGCACACCTTGGCCAGCTCCTCGCCGCGCTCCCACAGCGCCAGGGACTCCTCGAGCGTCGTACCGCCCGCCTCCAGTCGCCGTACGACCTCGATCAGCTCGTCCCGCGCCTGCTCATAGGAGAGCGCCTCGTCCACCTTGCCGGTCATTCGCCTACCTTCACTGTGAATTCGCCGTCGGCGACGCGGGCCCGGAGCGCCTCGCCTTCCGTCACCTCGTCCGGATCGCGCACCACGTGCCCGTCCGCCTTCTGCAGCACCGCGTACCCGCGCTTGAGCGTCGCCGCGGGGGAGAGGGCCACCACGCGCGCGTGCGTGTGCCCCAGCTCCGAGTCCGCGCGGTCGAGGAGATGGCCGAGGGTCCGCCGGCTCCGCCCGACCAGGGAGGCCACGTGGTCGGCGCGCTCGTCGATCATCCGGTGCGGATCCTCTATCGAGGGGCGGGCCAGCGCGTGCGCCAGGCCGCGCTCCTCCCGCTCCAGATACGCGTGCACACAGCGCCGCGCCCGGTCCCGCAGCATCCGCACCCGCTCGAACTCCTCGCCCACGTCCGGCACGACCTTCTTGGCCGCGTCGGTGGGCGTGGAGGCGCGCAGGTCGGCGACGTAGTCCAGCAGCGGGTTGTCGGGCTCGTGGCCGATGGCGGACACGACGGGCGTACGGCACTCGGCCACGGCCCGCACCAGCTGCTCGTCGGAGAAGGGCAACAGATCCTCGACGCTGCCACCCCCACGGGCGACGATGATGACGTCCACGTCCTCGGTCTCGTCCAGCTCCTTCACCGCCTGCACGACCTGCGGGACGGCGTGCACGCCCTGCACCGGCACGTTGCGCACCTCGAAGCGGACGGCGGGCCAGCGATGGCGGGCGTTCTCCAGCACGTCCCGCTCCGCGGCGGAGGCGCGCCCGCAGACCAGGCCGATCAGCTGCGGCAGAAAGGGCAGCGGCTTCTTCCGCTCCGGCGCGAACAGCCCCTCGGCCGCCAGCGCCTTCTTCAGCTGCTCCAGCCGGGCCAGCAGCTCACCGACGCCGACGGGCCTTATCTCGGCGGCGCGCAGGGACAGCTGGCCACGCGGGGCATACCACTCCGGCTTCGCCAGTACGACGACCCGGGCGCCCTCCCCGACGACATCGGCGACGGCGTCGAACACCTGCCGGTAGCAGGTCACGCTCACGGAGATGTCGTACGACGGGTCGCGCAGCGTCAGGAACACGACCCCGGCGCCGGGCCGCCGCGACAACTGCGTGATCTGCCCCTCGACCCACACCGCACCCAGCCGATCGATCCAGCCCCCGATCAGCCGGGAGACCTCGCCCACGGGCAGGGGGGCTTCGGGGGTGGTTTTCGCAGCCATGCGGTTGAGGGTAACGGGGGGCACCGACAGCGGAGCGCCGCTGCCCTTGCGGCCCGCCACCGGGCGCGACTCCGCCGTGGCGGCCGCAGGGCCCGCGCGGCACCGGGCAGGCGATCCCGGCGGCGCCGAACGCACCCTTACGATGGGACGCATGACCGCTTCGCCTGGCCGCCGTGTCCTGCTCGCCGCCCCCCGGGGCTACTGCGCCGGTGTGGACCGCGCCGTGATCGCCGTCGAGAAGGCCCTCGAACAGTACGGGGCCCCGATCTACGTCCGGCACGAGATCGTCCACAACAAGTACGTCGTGCAGACCCTGGAGAAGAAGGGCGCCGTCTTCGTCGAGCGGACGGAGGAGGTGCCGCCCGGCAACATCGTCATGTTCTCGGCGCACGGCGTCGCCCCGGTCGTGCACGAGGAGGCCGAGCAGGGCCGCCTCGCCACCATCGACGCCACCTGCCCCCTGGTCACCAAGGTCCACAAGGAAGCCGTCCGCTACGCCAAGGAGGACTACGACATCCTCCTGATCGGTCACGAGGGCCACGAGGAGGTCATCGGCACCTCCGGCGAGGCCCCCGACCACATCCAGCTCGTCGACGGCCCCGGCGACGTCGCCAAGGTCGAGGTCCGCGACCCCTCCAAGGTCGTCTGGCTGTCCCAGACCACCCTCTCCGTGGACGAGACCATGGAGACCGTCGACGCCCTGAAGACGAAGTTCCCGGGCCTGGTCTCCCCGCCCAGCGACGACATCTGCTACGCCACGCAGAACCGCCAGCTCGCCGTGAAGCAGATGGGCGCCGAGGCCGAGCTGGTCATCGTCGTCGGCTCGCGCAACTCCTCCAACTCCAAGCGGCTCGTCGAGGTCGCCAAGCTCGCCGGCGCCCGCGAGGCCTACCTGGTGGACTTCGCCGACGAGATCGAGGAGGCCTGGCTGGAGGGCGTGCAGACCGTCGGCGTCACCTCCGGCGCTTCCGTTCCGGAGGTCCTGGTCGAACAGGTCCTGGAGTGGCTCGCCGAGCGCGGTTACGGCGACGTGGAGATCGTCAAGGCCGCCGAGGAGTCCATCACGTTCTCCCTCCCCAAGGAGCTCCGCCGCGACCTGCGCGAGGAGGCCGCCACCCTGGTCGCCGAGCGCGGCGGCACCGGCACCGCCGAGAAGTGACTGTCAGTCGTCCGTCGTAACGTGGGTGCCATGCAGATCTTCGGCGTGGACATCGGCGGATCCGGGATCAAGGGCGCCCCTGTGGACCTGGACAGGGGCGACCTGACCGAGGAGCGCTGCAAGGTGCTCACCCCGCATCCGGCGACGCCGGACGGCGTCGCCGACGGGGTCAAGCAGGTCATCGACCACTTCGGCTGGACCGGCCCCGTCGGCCTGACCTTCCCCGGAGTGGTCACCGGCGGCGCCACGGTCCGTACGGCGGCGAACGTCGACAAGAGCTGGATCGACACCGACGCGCGCGCGTTGTTCAGCGGCACGCTGGGCGGCCTGCCGGTGACGGTCGTCAACGACGCGGACGCGGCGGGCGTCGCCGAGATGCAGTTCGGCGCCGGCCGGGACCGCGGGGGCACGGTCATCCTGCTCACCTTCGGCACCGGCATCGGCAGCGCCGTCTTCGTGGACGGCGCCCTCGTCCCGAACACGGAACTGGGCCATCTGGAGCTGGGGGGCCACGACGCGGAGCGGCGGGCCTCCAGCAAGGCCAAGGACGACCATGCCCTGAGCTGGGAGCAGTGGGCGCACCGCGTCCAGAAGTACCTGGCGCATGTGGAGATGCTGTTCTCGCCGGAGCTGTTCATCATCGGCGGCGGGGTCAGCCGCAAGGCGGACAAGTTCCTGCACTTCATCGACGGCGTCAAGGCCGAGATCGTGCCCGCGCAGCTGCAGAACAACGCGGGGATCGTGGGAGCGGCGATGAGAGCGGCCCAGGAGAGATGAGCGCGTAACGGGATGGCCGCAGGCGTCGACTCAGACCCGGCGCCGCCGCCGTACCCACAGCACCCGGCGCACCAGCACGATCACTCCGGCGAGGAGCGTCCCTCCGTACAGCCAGCCGGCCTGGGTCGCGAGCCCGGTGAACACCCCCATCAGGCTGCCGAGCAGCCCCCCGCCCCCGTCGGCGACGGGAACCATCCCCACGGCGAACGCGATCGGTACGACCAGGGGGGCGGTCAGTACGTCCCCGTCCCGCACCCACAGCGCGGTCAGCACGCACACCGGCACGAACAGCACGCCGTACACGGGCAGTGACCCGCCCAGCAGCGCGTCCACGCAACCGAGCAGCAGCATCACGAGGATGCAGAACAGCCCGCTGCCCAGCGCGGTGAGCCGGGGCCCCGGAAGCCGTGGGTCCAGCGGCAGCGGCCGGGCGGCGGCCCCCGCCTCCCGGCCGCCGCGCCCCGGTCGCCGCGCCCCCTGCCCCTGCCCCCGGCCCGGCCCG